>CASDQF010000020.1 GCA_949282845.1 uncultured Alphaproteobacteria bacterium
AAACATATCTTCAGCCGTTTTCGTGGCCGTTTGCTTGGATCCGCTCATCCCTCGAAAAACAATCCCTTGCCCAATGTTCGTTCTGGCAAAGTTAACGGGCTCTGAAAAAATATCAACTGCAAAAGATTCATATCCTTGATGTTGTTCTCAACTTTGATTTTGCGCATAGCTAAAGATAATCCGGTTAGTCCCGCGATAACAATAATTCCCATAATACTTAAAACAGTTAGCATTTCAATGAAAGTACGTCCTTGTTCTGAAAGTCTTCTGTTACTTTTACATAAAAATGAAAATTCAAAACGAAACATCATAAGTCTCCTTTTTCCTGATGTTTCTAAAATAATAGATTTATAGATTTATGGCAAGGAAAAAACTCCCCCGTCGTGAGATGAGGGAGTTCTAAAACTAAATTTTAATAATGCCTCTTACAAAAGCATAAATTGCAAAAATTGCTAGGAAAATAAATATCCAAGCCAAATACTTTTCTGCAGGGCTAAATATGGGACGTCCTGGTATATTTTCTTTCCGAGCCCATATGTAAACAGGAATACCAATTGCAATGAAAACGACAGCCATCAACAAATAACTAAGTCCTGCTGCATAAATCAACCATAAAGCGTAAATGGAACCAAAGATACTTGTGATTAATGCTGTTGAGCGTTTGGTTGTCGTTTTTGTCGGATATTCACCATCCTCGCAAAGCTTCCACAAATAAGCTGTACTCATTAAATATGCTGGTAAAACCATAACGGCGGTAATAGAAAGCATAGTATTCCATGCGTTATTTGAAAAATAAACCATTAACATGCCCAATTGCATTACAAAACTTGTCACCCATAAAGACGTAGAAGGTGAACCTGCTTCATTTTCTTTTGCAAAAGCTTTAGGCATTGTTCCGTCTTGAGCCATAGATTGTGGCATTTGTGCCGTAATCATTGTCCATGCCAGCCAGCTTGCTAAGGTAGCAACAATTAAGCCAATATTCATTAACCATGCTCCCCAAGGGCCAACGGCTTTTTCTAAAACGCCAGCCGTTGAAGGATTCGGTATAGAAGCTAATTCTGCTTGTGACATAAAACCATAAGGTAAAACAGACAATAAAGCATAAATAGCTAAACAACCGATGAAACCAATTAAAGTTGCTTTTCCGACATCTTCTTGACTTTTGGCTCGGTTTGATAAGACGACAGCTCCTTCAATTCCAATAAAAGCCCATAAAGTGACAAGCATTGTGCTTTTTACTTGGCTGCTGACTGTTCCTAATGATTTTACTTTTCCGGTAATAGCTTGCCCCCAAAAATCAAAATCGAATTTATCAATATTAAAGAAAAATAATAGAATGATAATAAACAAAGCAAGAGGGACCATTTTAGCAATCGTACCAATTAAGTTAATTGCTGTTGCTTGTTTCATCCCTTTTAAAACGAGGTAGTTAAACCCCCAAATCAATAAAGAACCACCAATAATGGAATATAAATTATTGCCTCCCGTGAATACGCCTGGGAAAAAATAATTTAAAGCATCCATTGTGATGACAGCATATCCTACATTGCCAAAGATTTGACAAAGCCAATAAGACCAACCAATTGTAAAGCCCATATAGGAACCAAATCCTTCTTTAGTATACATGTAAATACCGGTTGTTAAATCAGGCTTTGCCATAGACAGAATACGAAAGGAATTAGCAATAAAATACATACCAAAACCAGTAATGAGCCAAGCCAGAATAACGGCTCCGATAGAGGCGCTTTGTGCCATATTTTGAGGCAAACTGAAAATGCCCCCTCCAATCATAGAACTGACGACGATACCAGCCAGACCGAAAACACCTAATTTACCGCTTGTAGACATATTAGATGTTTGTGTTGTTTTTTTATGTTGTGCCATTTTGAATTTACCTCATTTAAGAAAGGAGTATTCTTGAGAATACTCCTTTTTGTTAAGTTTATTTTTTAGATTTGTTTTCAACAACAGGTGCGAATTCAAAATTCAAAAAGCCCAGCGCTGTTAAACAATAAGCAAAATTTTGTGTAATATTAACATAGTTGTGGAAAAATTGGAATTCACTATGTTTGTCAACTCCGCGCAGTTCTAATTCGTGATTCATAGACTTTGTTAACCACATTTCTGCATGAGCTTGGGCAATGTCGTCATCTATATATGTGTCAAAATATTCTACATATTCTGCGGCCCAGCCACCTAAGAATTTTCCGGATTTATCTTTCCCCCAGACGATACCGATTCCGGTTGCAATTGCTTTGTGATCTTCAATTCTGGCTCCGTTTCCGGCCATAATAACTTCTAAGACAGCACCGTGTTTAAAGCTTTGTTCAACTTGTTCAACTGGAACGATATTGCCAAAAAGTTCTGGCGGTAAAACGGAAGTATAGGGAATGACATTAAAATCTTGAATCTTCGCTTGTAACAAAGCAGTATCATAGCAGAAAGTTTCAAATGGTTGAGGTGGTATTCCATCATCGGCTTGACCAACGCCGCCGGTATGAAATGCTAAAGTTGGATAACGTGTTCCTAATGTTGTCATTTTTTATCTCCTTTATTTTATAATTATTTTTTTTGAAACCGCTTTAAACAGTTTGATTGTTATCTGGACTCCCCCGAGTCGAGTTAACAACTAAAAGTAGAGTAATTTTTTTTGAAAATGAAGTCAAACATATTGTCGCATGTTAATGTATTCATTTGTATAGATTGAATATACAACTTTTAGTTAATATAATCCTCTGGAATACTAGGAGAAAAAAATGAAAAAAATTATAAAATTTACATCATTTGTTATCGTTTGCGCAGTCGGTACGGCTTGTCAATCTGTTCAAGAATATGAAACAACGCTTCGTTCTTGGATAGGTAAATCTGAAGCTCAATTAGTGAGTTCTTGGGGGGCTCCGACATCCATGGAAACAATAGCTCCTGGTCGTCAATTATTTACATACATTAAACAACATCAGGTTTTTGTACCGGGAGAAGCCCTAAATTATACGGCTTTAGGGGAGAATGCGGAATATAACAATTTTGGAGATTCCTTAGGAGAAACATTTGAATATTTTTGTCGAACGACATTTACGACACAAGATGATATCATTGTGAATTACAGCTGGGAAGGCGACAGTTGTTTAATTGAATAGCTGAGCTTAATGTTTAATTTTATGCCAAATAGAAGAACAAATAAAGAAAATGCCGCTTAAGCACAAAGGTACGAAATAATACATAATTCTGAAAGTAATTAACGCCGCTAGTATCGGAGCTTTTTCAGGGGGTGTATGAACGAATAAGTATAAGAACATGCCTTCAAAAACACCCAGACCTCCGGGAACCTGTGTCGAGATACCGATCAATTGAGCCAGTAGGAAAATAGAGATAACATGGAAAAAATTGACATCCAAGTGATATCTTAAAAGTGTATAGAAAACTAAAGAAGTTGCAAGCATATCTGCACTTCCAATTAGTAATTGATACAGCGTCATTCGTGTTGTTGGAGCAGCAATTGTTATATTATTAAATGTTAATTTTCGTTTTGGTTTGACAATGAAGAACCAATAAAGAATAAAGAGAATAGATACTAAAATACTTCCACAATAAAACCAAAATACTTCTGAAGGTGCTCGTGTTAAGTGAAAAATGCTTGTTAGAATAAGAGATAAATTAAAAATACACGCCATACCGAGTAAAAATGTTAAACTTTCAAAAGCAATCATTTTAAGGACGTCTAATTCACTTAATCCCTTCTTTGAATAAAGCAAATAACGAATAGAGCCGCCGGCGATATAAGCATGTCCTGTCGTATTTGTAATCGAAAAGCTAACCATGGCTGTTTCAATAATGGCCGGTAGTGGTACTTTTTTTCCGATATACTTTAACGCCAATACATCATATCCAGAGTAAGCTGTATAATCTAATAGAACAAATATAAAAGCTAATCCCAAAACCCATATAGGAATGCTTTTCATAGAGAGCCATATTTGAGCCATGCCGATTTTTTCAATTTCCTGATAAACCAGCCATAATGCCAGCAGTAGGAAAAAGAAAGCAAAGAGTTTTATAACGCTTTTCAACCATTCTTTTAGCATAAAGATTAAATAGGAAAAATTTTTAAAAAAACAATAAAGTCAGTTGAAAAAAATGTAAGAAAATATAATGATATCTTATCTTCTATAAAATAATAAACTTTATAAATAAAAAATATGAAGAGGTGCTTTGCAAGGAGTAAAAAGATGAAGAGAACAATTATTTTGTTAGGTATGTTATTCTTTTTAAGCGGTTGTGATACAGCAAATTGGCGTTTTTCCGGTTCGACAGAAATGCCTTTATCATATAAAACACCATTAGCGGTTAAAGATTATGAAATATTAGATGCTGTTCATGGCGAGTATAGTAGGATTTGTGTTTTATTTAGTTTATTTTGTTTCGGAGAAGTATATCCGTATGATGAGCTCATGCAGCAAGCCATTCAAAAGGGTGGTAATTCGATCATTAATTTTGTGACGGATACGGATACATCATCGCCATTTTGGTATCCTCTTTATATGCGCAAGACAGTTCGAGTGAACGGATTGGCGATTAAGCTGACGAAGACGAAGCAAAATGTCCGTTATTCTTATGGAGAAAATTAACTAAAAAAAGCCATTAAAAAGAGTATTGTCAAAACGACAGGTGCGATAAAACGTAAACTTATTTTGAAATAGCTTCGGAATAAATGCCCGGAATGTGAACTTTGTTGTAGATTACGCCAAATAGGTTTTACTCCAATCCATCCAATGAACAAGCAGCAAATAATCATTGTGAAAGATAAAGAAAATGAACCAGTAATCCAATCGAACGCATCGAATAAATTACGATTGAATAATGTCCAAGAGAAAAGGCCAGTTAAGGAAAGAAGAGTTATTGTGAAGCTCAGAATATTTAAACAAGTTGTTAATAAGGTGGCTTTTAAGCGAGTTAATTTGAGTTTTTCCATAAACAAAGAAGTTAAGGGTTCATAGATGGAAAAAAGTGAAGTGAGGGCTGCAATAAAAAGTAACAGATAAAATAGGAAAGCCCAGAAAGCGCCTCCCCACATATTGTCAAACACATAAGGAAGGGTGATAAAAGTTAATCCGGCTCCTGTTGATGGTTCTAAGCCAAAAGCAAAGACGGCTGGTAAAATAATAAAACCAGCTAACAAAGATACGGTTAAATCTAATCCAACAATCCAAGCGGCGTCTTTTTTTAAATTATCGGTGTTCGCCAGGTATGAGCCATAGGTAAACATAACGCCCATGCCCAAGGAAAGAGAGTAGAAAGATTGTCCTAACGCTGTTAAGAGGACTTTGGAAAATAAGGAAATATCAAATCCTGTTTCGGAGAAACCGATTGCAGACCAATCAGGGGTTAAAAAGAAAGCGACTCCTTTTTCTGCTCCGGGGAGTAATAAAATCCGACATAGCATTAAAATTAAAAGTCCAAACAAAAGGGGCATTAACCATAGGCAGACTCGTTCAATACCTTTTTTTACGCCTTTTGAAATCACTAAAGTTGTTAATAGAATGCAAAGCCCGCCCCAAAGAAGTTGCTCTGAAAAAGCATGTGTTAAATGATCAAAACCTTGTTGGGCATCAATAGGATTATTAGACCCGAACAAAGATAATCCAGCTTCAACTGTGTAAAGTAAAGTCCATCCGATGACAATGACATAAACACCACTGATAATAATACCATTTAGAATAGCTAAAAAGCCGCCTAAATACCCCCAGAGAGGAGAATGTTGTTTTCCTATTTTGATATCAATTGCTTTAAAACCATCCATAATATTGGTTTTAGCAGTTCGTCCGAATGCTAATTTTCCAAGCAACATAAAATATCCTAAGCCAAAAACGCAACAAAGATATAAAATTAAAAAAGCACATCCACCATTTTGGCCTGCCAAGTAGGGGAAGCGCCAAATATTACCCAGACCGATAGCCGAACCTGCTGTTGCTAGAATAAAGCCGAGGCGAGAACCCCAATGAGCACGAGATATCATTTATTATTCCTCCTGAACAAAAGTATAAAATAAAGAGGACACTTGCAATAAAAAAATTGAAAAACAGTTGCTTTTTGGTTAAAGTGAGCTCATCTTTTTCTGTAAAGGAGATAAAAAATGGAAATAAAAGAAATTGTAAAAGATGTTTATGCAGTTGGCTCAAAAGATCCACATAGACCTTTGTTTGATCAGTTGATGCCATTAAGTGAAGGGACGAGCTATAATTCCTATTTAATTAAAGGGAACGATAAAATAGCATTGATTGATACAGTTTATCCTCCGTTTGAAGAGGAAATAGAAAATAAACTTAAAAATATGGGAATTGAGCGAATCGATTATATTATTGCGAATCATGGGGAACAAGATCATTCCGGCGCTCTTCCAAAATTGTTGGAAAAATATCCAATGGCTAAAATAGTCACAAATACTAAGTGCAAAGAAATTACAATGGGTTTCCTGCCGTTATCTGATGATCAATATGTGGTTATTGATGATCGCTCTGAGCTAGATTTAGGTGGAAAAACACTACAATTTATTTTTGCACCATGGGTTCATTGGCCAGATACAATGTTTACTTTTTTGAAAGAAGATGGCATTTTATTTTCGACTGATTTTTTTGGGGCCCATGCGACTAACTTTGATTTATTTTGGGAAAATGATCCGTCGATTATTCCTTTAGCTAAAGGGTATTATGCTGAAATTATGATGCCGTTTGCGCGTATTTTCCAAAAATATTTACCGATGGTCGAAGCGTTAAATCCGACCATGATTGCTTCTTCACATGGTCCTATTTATCGTCAACCGAAGTTTATAATTGACTTATACAAAGAATGGAGTGGCGCTCATAAGAAAAATCAAGTTGTGATTGTTGCTGTTTCTATGTATGGCAGTACGACACAGATGGTTGATTATTTAAAAGAACAGTTGGAAAAGCAAGGCGTGACAGTTAAATTATACGATGCTGTTCATTTAAATATGAATGCATTAGCTTGCGATTTGGTCGATAGCGCCGGTCTGATTGTAGCAACGCCTACTGTTTTAACAGGACCTCATCCGGCTGTTGTAGAGTCAATTTTCTTGGCTAATGTTTTAAAACCGACATTAAAATATGTTGGTTTAATAGGTTCTTATAGCTGGGGAACAATGGTGGCTCAGAAAGTTAAAGAAATGTTGGGTAATTTAAAAGACACAACAATTTTAGAGCCTGTTTTATCTAAGGGCACACCTAAAGAGCAAGATTTCGAAGCATTGAATAAGCTTGTTGAACAGATTGAGCAAATTCATAAAGAATTATAGAAAAGGAGGCTTTAGCCTCCTTTTTTTTGATAAACAGCCCAAGTTGTCCGAATAATGTTCTCCGGGCTGCTGTGTAAAGGCGTCCAGTGAAGCAAGTTTTTTGCTTTTTCGGCGCATGCTGTTAATTTAGAAGGATCTCCCGGGCGACGATTTTCGTAAACAGAATTGATTTTTCGTCCAATCACCTCTTCTGTTTTTTGGACCATTTCCAAAACACTTATTCCATTTTGTGTTCCTAGATTAAAGATATCGCTTTGATTATTTTCTTTTAGGAATTTTAAAGCCTTAACATGAGCATCTGCTAAATCTGTGACATGAATATAATCTCGGACACAAGTTCCATCAAGTGTATCATAGTCGTTTCCGTAAATACATAACATAGGTCGTTTTTCAATAGCAACTTCCATAACGATAGGAAGTAAATTTTGAGGGTTGTTTTCTAATCCTTTGATATCTCCTTCGGCATCATAGCCGACGGCATTAAAATATCTCAGAGCTACAAATTTAATTCCTTTGAGGGTGTCATACCAATGCAGCAGTCGTTCCATTTCCAGTTTGGTGAAGCCATAAAAACTGGTGGGATGAAGAGGATGTTTTTCATCAATGGGTAAATATTCAGGAGAACCATAAACAGCGGCAGAAGAAGAAAAAACTATCTTTTTTACATGACATTCTAACATTATATTTAAAACATTAATGCAGCCTGTAATATTGTTTATCGCATATTTAGAGGGATTTTCCATTGATTCTCCGACGGCTTTTTTACCGGCGAGCAGAACGACAGCATCGACATTTTGACACATTGCTCTTCCTAAAGCATCTGTATCGAGAATACTTCCTTTAATGAAGTGTGCTTGAGGAAATAAATTAACTTGTTGTCCTGTAGATAAATCATCAAAAACAGTGACTTTATCACCGTTTAATAATAAAGCTTTGACGACATGACTACCGATATATCCGGCGCCTCCGATAACAAGTATATGCATTATATCCTCCTCGTAAAAATGTTCTTATACATTTAGCTTAGCAGAAACATAATAAAATGCACGACTTATTTTTTAGGACTTGATTTTTAAAATAGAACTTCCTTTATTTAAAAGGGGGAAAAATGATTTGGGTTATTACAGGTTTGTTTTACGGCCTTTTTATGAGCTTTTATACGGCTATTAACCAAAACAATAAGATTAATGGATATGTTTTAGGCTTATGGCGCGGTTTTGGTGTTAGTTTTGTTTCAATTCCCGTTTTGTTAATAGAACCATTTTTTTTTGATCCTATTTATTTTTTCTTATTGATTATTCAGGGGTTGTTCATCGGATATTATGATTCACGTATTTTCTTTTCATCAGCTCGTTTTGGCGCGGCAGGGACATCTCGTGTTTTAGTGTTTTCGATTTTAATTTCTCTTATTCTCTATTGGGTGACAAATCCATCCTCTTTTATTCACATCAGCCGTCATCCTCTTGTTTTGATTGGTATTTTATTATCAATTTTAGGGACTATTATCAGTTATATGCTTATGTTAAAAGAAAAGTTTACACGAGACTTGATAAGATTTATGTTGCCGGCGGTATTTGTTTTATCTCTGATGAGCTCATTGACACAGGAAATTATGCAACGACATAGTCTAAGATATGGAATGGTTTATTATTTGTTTTTTTCTACATTCGTAAGTGGTTTGTATAATTTATTTTATTACCTAAAGACAGAAAAGCCAACAAAAGAAGAGGCTTTGCAACAGATATTTGCTCCGAAAGTTATGAACATAGGTTTTCTTCTTGTTTTTTTTAGTTCCCTTTTAATCGTGACAAAAAGTATAGCGTTAGATAAAACGCCGAACACAGCTTATGTAAATGCTTTATCATTGACTTCTCCTTTGTGGTTGATGCTTTATAACCATATTATTCGTCATCAGGATTTTGCATCGCCTAAAGCAGGTTTTTTTATGATAGTTTGTTTATTGATTTTGGTTTTGTTCAGTTCTTTTTAAAAAAGAGTTTCAGGAGTATAGAAAATGTGCTACAAGGAAGAAAAAGGAGAAAAGAATGTTAATTTTAGCTTTTGATACTTCAGCTTCTTCTGTTTCTGTTGCAGTATTAGATGAGGCACGTGTTTGGTCTTATCAAGAACGAGAGATGGAACGAGGGCATGCGGAAGCCTTAATGCCGATGATCCAGTCTGTTTTAGACGCTTCTAGGATTACTTTGAAAGACATAGGTGGCGTAGCTGTTAGTTTAGGTCCGGGTTCTTTTACGGGAGTTCGTGTTGGATTGGCAGCTGCTCGAGCTTTTGCATTAGCTTTAAATATTCGTGTTTATGGCGTGACTACTTTTGAAGCGTGGGCTTATCATGTCGGTAAGCCGGCATGGGTTGTTTTAGATACAAAAAGAGATGATTATTACGCACAATTATTTGACGGAGAAGGAAAGGTCAGCAGTGAACCAACAATTCTTTCTGCTGAACAATTCAAAGAAAAATTGCCGTTCGACGCTCTTGGAACAGGAGCTGAAAAACTAGCAAGTGAAGTGCATTGTGGTTTAATACAAAAGATTTCTCCGATAGCCGTTTCCATTGGTCGAATAGCTCTTAGTCGACTAGACCATCCTTTACCACCAGATCCGATTTATTTGAGAGATGCGGATGTTACACTTTGATGCTCTAACACCGGCATATGTTCCTGTTATGGCTGCTTTACATGCTCTTTCATTCGACAGAGGTTGGTCTGAAAAAGAGTTTTTTGATTTGTTAAAATTACCGACAAACATGGGCTTTATTTCTCAAGAAGGATTTATCTTATGTTCCGTTGTAGAAGATGAGGCGGAAATTATTACTTTGTGTGTTGCTCCCAAAGCTCGAAGAAAAGGGGTTGCTTCAGCATTGTTAAAAAAAACAGAAGAAAATTTAAAAAAACATCAAGTTCATTCATTATTTTTAGAAGTCGGAACTTGGAATGAAGCAGCTCTTTCGTTGTATCATAAAGCTGGTTTTGTCGAAAAAGGGCGCAGAAAAGGATATTACTTACATGCCGGTTCACATTATGATGCTATTTTAATGGAAAAAGAATTGTAATTTTTTTTCATTGCAAAAATGAGGAAAAAAGTCTATGCTAACCGGCATCAGATAACTAAGAGCAAGGATAATTTTAAAATGATAATGTTTTTTCGCAAATTAAGTGAGAGCTGGATTGCTAAACTGTTAATGATTTTGTTGTCTATTAGTATGATGATGCTGTTCGGTATCAGTGGAATGACCAGTATGTGGGGTAAAGATGATACCGCTATTGTCGTTGGTAATGAGCATATTAAAGCACATCAGTTAATGAGTGATTTTCAAAGAGATTTGAAAAAAGCACAGGCTTTAATGGGAGGGAAATATTTATCACCTCAAGATGCTATAAAGATGGGTATGATGAATGCCGTCGTTCAACAACGTGTTTCCGGGGCTCTTAAAAATAGAATGACAGAAGATATGGAAACTGTAGCATCAGATGCAGCTGTTCGTAATTACATTATTAATAATCCGAATTTTCAAACTTTAACGGGTCAATTTGATCGTAATTTATTTATGGCTTATCTTAATCAAATGCAGCTATCAGAGAACCAGTTTTCGCTAGATTTGCGCCAAGAATTAGCACAAAAACATGTTTTTGATGCTATTCGTGCTGTCGTTGTCGCACCAAATTCTTTAACAGAAAAAGTTTATGCTTACGGCAATGAAACACGTGATTTAGATGTCCTTTTAGTTCATGCGGGAACAGTTCCAGTTTCTGAAGAACCAACAGAAGAAGAGCTGCAAGACTATTATGCTGCTATGGAGGATCAATTATATGCACCGGAATACCGTCAATTGTCTTTGATGAAAATTACGCCTGAAACGGTTTCTGCAAATTTTGAAATTGATGAAGATGTTATTCAAGAAGCATATAACCAAAATTTAAGTAATTACACGAAGCCGGAGCGGAGAAAAGTTGATCAAATTTTAACAAAAGATGCTGCTTCTGCCGCATTTGTGTCAGAGGGGTTGACAGCAGACAATTTCTTACAAGTTGCTCAGGACAAAGGTAAGCAGACGCCGGAGGAAACGGACTTGGGTTGGCTTGAGAAAGCTTCTGTTTTGCCTGAAATCGGAGATGCTGTTTTTTCGGCCAAAGTCGGAGAAATTTTAGGACCGGTTGAGACAACGGTTGGGTATCATATTTTAGTTGTTCGGGAAATTGAAGATGCAGTTGTGACACCTCTTTCTGAAGTTAAAGATGCAATAGTCGCTCAGTTAAAAGCTGAAGAAGCATATGATGTTATGTATGAAAAGTCTCGTGAGATAGATGATAAATTAGGCGCCGGCGAGTCTTTGGATAAGGTTGCTTCAGATGTCGGTCTGACGATAGAGAAAGTAGATTTCATCGATGGGAGTGGTAAAGATAAGACAGGAAAAGAGGTTGCAGGATTAACACCAGAAATTTTGGAAACTGCATTTTTATCACCTGAAAGAGAACCCAGTCCTTTGGTCAATTATGAAAATGGTTCTGTTGTTGTTCAGGTAGATGCTGTTGAACCGACAACATTAAAACCTTTTGAACAAGTGAAGGATATATTAGTTGCAGAATGGAAAAAGGATCAACAGAAAAAAGGAATTGAAGATTTTGCACAAAAAGTTTATCAAGCAGCTCGACAGGGAGATGAATTTAAAACAGTTGCTTTATTTTATCACTTAGATGAGAAGAATTTGAAAGATGTCAATAGAGGAGCAGTCTCTGATTTGCCGCGTGAAGTTGTGGAAAAATTGTTCTCAGCGCAGAAAGGGGATATTCTTTTGTTGCCGGTAGGAGAAGATTATGTTGTTGCTAAAGTAGATAAAATCGTTTCTGCCGATTCTGAAATCGATCCGGCTTTGTTGGTTGCTGTTCAGACGAATTTAAATCAACAAATGGCGGATGGTATGATCGAGGAATTATTAACTTCTTATGCGAATAAAGTTGGTGTTAAAATCGATATGCCTTTAATTGAGGAAACTTTCCAAGTTTATATGAAACAGGATAATGTTGATTAGTTATAGAAAAGCCTCAGCAATGAGGCTTTTCTTTTTTTCTTTGTCAAGATAAGATGGGTGTGCTAGCCTTAAGAAAAGGGAGGGCCTTATGCACAAAACTAAAACACCTTTACCAACAATGCAGGAGCTAACAGATTTCCTCAATAAACAAACGCGAGAAATCAGCCGTCGAGAAATTGCTCGTTCTTTTGGTATAAAAGGTGATGATAGGACATATCTAAAGCATATGTTGAAGGAAATAGAGATGCGAGGACTTGTTCGCCGCAATGGTCGCTCATTTAGATCTTCGGCATTTGTTCCAGATAGATTAACTGTTGAAGTGACGGGACAAGATGCTGACGGTGAGTTAGTCGCTCGTCCTATTGAATGGCATGAAGAAGGGGAGCCTCCTCAGATTATTTTAACAAAAAATCGATTAAAGCCTCCGGCGGGGATCGGAGATATTCTGATAGCCAAAATTCATCCAGTTTCAAAGCATTTTTATGAAGGTGAGGCTTTAAAAAGGGTTACAGCTGCTCCAAATGAGATGGTAGGGGTTTTTTTTGATGGTAAGATTTTATCTGTTGATCGACGTTTTAAAGAAGCTTTTTTATTAGATTCTTCTTTCCCGTCTGATTTAAAACCAAATGATTTGGTCATTGTTAACATTCCTGAATTGCGGTCGCGCCGTCCGATTGCTCATTTTGTAAAAAAAATAGGCAAATCAACGGATGCACATGCGGCGAGTTTGATTTCTATTTTTGCACATCATTTACCTGTTGCTTTTAGCGAAGTGGCTTTAGAGCAGGCTAAGAAAGCTAAATTACCTCAAATAGGCACACGAAAAGATTTAAGGCAGCTATCTTTCGTGACTGTAGATGGGGCTGATGCGCGAGATTTTGATGATGCTGTTTGGGCAGAAAAGACGGAAGAGGGGTTTCATATCATGGTTGCGATTGCGGATGTTGCCTGGTATGTTCGTTCTGGCTCAGCTCTAGATGCGGATGCTTTTTTAAGAGGAAATTCTACTTATTTTCCGGATCGTGTTTTGCCTATGTTGCCGGAAGCATTATCAAATGGACTTTGTTCTCTTAATCCAAAAGAAGACAGATCTGTTATGGTTGCGGAAATTTGGATTGATGAGGAGGGGAGAAAATTAAAGCATCATTTTTTCAGAGCGGTAATTCGTTCTGCCGCTCGTTTGACTTATGAAGAAGTTCAAGCAGACTTCGATGGCAGACGTTCAATAGAAAATTTAGGTTCTTTGATGGAGGTATTGAAAGCAGCGTATCAAGCTTTGTTAAAAGCTCGTTTAAAACGAGGTGTTTTAGAATTAGATGTTCCGGAACGAGAAGTTCAATTGAATGAGGAAGGAAAAGTAATAGCTATTCGTCAACGCGAACGGTATGACAGCCATAAAATGATTGAAGAGTTGATGATATTAGCAAATGTTGCGGCGGCAGAGACTTTAGAGAAATTAAATATAGCGACGATGTATCGTGTTCATGATAGACCCAGTATCGAGAAGCTGGAAAGTTTGAAAAGTTTTTTAAAGAGTATAGGTTTAAAAAGCTCTTTAAATCAAACTCCGGAGCCAAGAGATTTTAATGATATTTTATTAACAAAACAAGCACAGAAACAACCTGTTGTCGTGAATGAAATGGTTTTAAGAAGCCAATCTCAAGCAGAATATAGCCCGGAAAATATAGGTCACTTTGGCTTGGCTTTAGAAAAATATGCTCATTTTACTTCCCCTATTCGTCGGTATGCGGATATTTTAGTGCATCGTGCTTTAATAGAGGGGCTTCATCTGGGAGCGGGAGGATTAACGCAAGATGAAGCAGCTGCTTTTGATAAAATAGCGCAACATATTTCTGCAACTGAACGTCAGTCGGCCGCTGCTGAGCAAGATGCTTTAGATAGATATACGGCTTCTTTTTTAGCTGACAGAGTTGGTGAAATGTTCGAAGCAAGAATTTCATCCGTGACAAGATTTGGCTTATTCGTTGCATTAGATGAATATGGCGCAGACGGAATTATTCCTATCAGCACATTAACGGATGATCATTATATCTTTGATGAAAGAACGGAAATATTAAAAGGAACGCGATTTTCTCGAGTTTTTGAACGAGGTCAAACGGTTCGTGTCGTTTTGAAAGAAGCAGTTCCTTTGACCGGAGGATTGCTTTTCCATTTGGTTGATATGCACTCTTCTCGTCAAAAGCGATTTTTTAGAAGAAAAAAAAGATAAAAACTTATTTCTTTTTCATAATGGCGACATAAAATCCATCTGTATTGCTTTGGAAAGGTGAAAAACGTTTTTGTGATAAAAGAATAAAATCTGAATGCTTTTTTAGGAAGTTTTCAATTTGTGCTTCATTTTCATCATTTGTAAGAGAACAGGTCATATAACACAGTTTTTCTTGAGTTAAAGGAGCGCCTTTTTCTAACAATTCAGCTTGAGTTTTAATTAAATTTTGAAATTGTGTTTGTGTTATTTTCCATTTTGCATCAGGCATTCGTCGACAAATTCCTGTTCCGGAACATGGAGCATCAATGACAACCACATCAAAAAGTTCTTTTGGAAAATCAAGCGTTGTATGAATAATATTTACATGAGCTCTTTGTACTCTTTTTTCCAGTTCAATCAAACTACGGAAAGAGATATCATAAGCTGTGATAGAACCTTTATTTTGCATCATTTGTGCGAAAATTAAACTTTTCCCGCCTGCGCCGGCGCACATATCAAAGAGAGACTGTCCGGGGGATACTTGTGTTTCTAAAGCAATCAATTGAGAACCTTCGTCTTGAACTTCAACAAATCCTTTTTTATAAGTTTCTGATAAGTTCAAATTGTATCGTTTTTCTAATTTAATCCCGTAAGGGGAAAGAGGTGTTGGGAAACCAGAGATACCTTCTTGAGCTAGTTTCTTTATAATTTCATTTCGATCTCCATTTGCGCGAAGAATGGTCGGGGCATTTGTTAACATCGCTTTGAGTTCATTTTCAGCATCAGGTATTTTCTTTAATAACCACTCCGGACATTCTAATCTTACCCAGTCTGGCATATCATTACAGTCTTGAATTTCGATATCTAACAGTTCTTGAAAAGTTTTTCCACGTTCCATATAAAACTCTATATGAGCTTTGAAACGCAGCATTTTCCAAACATATTCAGTTAATTTCTTGCGATCCTTTGATCCAATATAACGACGAGAACGCGTATAACCAGAGATGACTTCCGAAGCAGGATGAGATGATTGAAGACAAAGATACCATAACTCTTCAGCTGCTTTTTTTATTTGTTCGGGGTGCATTTAAAACCTTTCGCAACAACATAATACTCGACAGAATCTTTTCGACTGGCAGGAGGTTTAACATGTTTGACCGATTGAAAATTTTTTTTCATTTGTGCTAAGAATTGATTATCTGTTCCGCCGGCGAAGATTTTAGCAATGAACCATCCGCCCGGCACTAAAACTTGTAAAGCGAAATCGTAGGCCAGCTCGATTAAGTTCATTGTTCGTAAATGATCGACAGATGGAATGCCTGTTGTATTGGCGGCCATGTCGCTCATGACAATGTCTGCCGGTCCGCCCATAAGAGCTTTTAAAGCTTCGGGAGCTTTTTCATCCGTAAAATCCATATGAAGAAGTTTCGCTCCGTTCACCGGTTCCATCGGTAAAATATCAATTCCAAAAACGATAGGCTTCTCTTCTGTCGAGCTTACTTTTTTGACCGCAACTTGTGTCCAACCTCCTGGCGCAGCTCCTAAATCAACAACTCGAGCTCCTTTTTTAAAAAAATGGAATTGTTCATTAAGCTCAATAATCTTAAAAGCCGCACGTCCACGATAACCTTGTTTTTTAGCTTCAATCACGTAAGGATCGTTCAACTGGCGCTGAAGCCAAGCTGTTGAACTTTTTTTGCGACCTTTGGCGGTTTTGACGCGAACATGTAAAAGGTGTTGTGCCATCTGTTTTCTCTTTTTGAGTATTTTAAAGAAAAAAACGGCAGAAAGTCAAGCTTAAACAGCATACAGTTCTTGTTTTAACTGTTGACGTAAAATATCAATAGATTCCAATTCTTTTTTTCGGCGGTCTTCAAAATGCCAAAATGTCCAACCATTACAAGACGGAAGTCCTTGCAATTGTGCGCCAACTTGATGTATAGAGCCTTTAACTTGTGGTGTAATCAGTGTGCCATCTGCTTTAACGGTGGCACAGAACTTGCGTTTGCTGTCAAATAAGTGTTCGCCCGGCATCAATAAACCATGCTCAATAACGGAACCAAAAGGAATACGAGGTTCTGCTTTTTTACATGTCGGAGCAAGAAGCGTTGTATCAGCCAGTGGTTTAATATTTTTAAGCCTTTCTGCGGCAGCGGCAATGTAAGCCGAATCTTGTTCTATGCCAATATAAGAACGACCTAGTTTAATAGCCGCAGCTCCCGTTGTTCCTGTTCCAAAGAACGGATCTAAAATGACATCACCCGGATTGGTCGATGACATGATAACACGGTAGAGTAAGCTTTCTGGTTTTTGAGTTGTATGTATTTTCTTTCCGTTTTCATCTTTTAAACGCTCATGTCCTGTACAAATAGGTAAGTGCCAATCAGAACGCATTTGGACATCTTCATTAAAGGCTTTCATACTTTCATAATTGAAGGTATATTTTGATTTTTCTGATTTGGCACACCAAATGAGGGTTTCATGCGCATTTGTAAAGCGAGTTCCTTTGAAGTTAGGCATTGGATTTGTCTTTGTCCAAATAATATCATTTAAAATCCAAAAACCCATATCTTGTAATTGACATCCAACTCTGAAAATATTGTGATAAGAACCAATGACCCACATTGTTCCATTATCTTTTAAAATACGACGAGCCGCTTTCATCCACTCATGTGTGAAACGATCATAAGCTTTAAAGCTTTCAAACTGATCCCAACTGTCATCTACGCCGTCAACAATAGAACTATCCGGTCGTTGTAGATTGCCGCCTAGCTGCATGTTATAGGGAGGATCTGCAAAAATAACATCAACAGATTTCGCCGGCATAGAATTCATAACTTGAATACAGTCACCTTGGTAAATGGAATTCAGCTTGAGAGTAGACATTCTTTCCTCTTTATTGTTATCATGTATGTCTCTCAGTCTAAAAGGTAAAAGTAACTATTTTCTTAACGCCGAGTCGCTCGAGTCGATTTTTTTTGAATAATTTTTGTAAGTTGTTGAAATGTAATTAAAAGATATGAAAGTTCTTTTTAAAAGAAAGGATTGTATGCCCATTGTAGTAAGGCTTGTCGTTGTTTGGCTCGGCATTGAAAATTCATAGGGAAGCAATTTTTTTCTATTTGAATTTTATGTCTTTTAAAGGAACGCCATCTTTTAATTTGTATTTGATCAATCTCAGGAATCCTACGTCCCATATAATATCTGCAATACCATTGAAACCAGCCTCGAGGATCTGGAGGATAAATCCATCCATTTTCTTGCCATATTTTTAATGACAAACGAGATTTAACTTTAAAAAAATTACAGGTTAAGTCTGGTTTATCAAAAGATAATTTTGCCTCGGTAAACCAATCTGTTGGAAATTCGGATATACAATCTGTTAAATACTTTCCTTCGAAAACACCGAGTTTTAACATTTCTTTAGGAGAAAGTTCCGGGTTAAAATCAATATCAAACTCTTTTCCTATGGGCGCGACACAATCATAGCTATAATGTTGCTGTATTTTGTCATTTACAATAATCATTTATCTTCCTTTTAAGAATAAATAGGAAGTATTTTGAAAAGAGGCATCTATTCTTTAGTTGAGGAAAAAAGACGAGCAATCGGTGCGTAGGTTTTACGGTGATAGGGTGTAACACCATATTTTTCTAAACCCTCAATATGGGCTTTTGTTCCATAGCCGGCATTTTTATCCCAACCATACATGGGATATTCTTCAGCTAACACACACATCAATCGATCACGAGTTACTTTTGCAATAATAGACGCCGCCGCAATAGAAAGGCTAATACCGTCACCGCCGATAACTGTTTGACACGACCATTTCCAAGAAGGTTTTCTATTCCCATCTATCAGAACATAATCAACGAAATTTCCTTTTTTTTCTATTTGTTCTAAGGCACGCCGCATAGCTAAAAAAGAAGCTTGCAAAATATTGATTGAGTCGATTTCTTGAGCACTGGCCTGTCCAATACCAATCAAGGCGTTAGAAGCGTAAATTTTATCAAAGAGCTTTTCTCTTTTTTTGGCAGATAGCTTTTTGGAATCATTTAGCTCCGAAGCTAATTCAGATGATACTTCTAAATTTGGAAAACAAACTGCGGCTGCGACAACCGGTCCGACCCAAGGACCTCGACCAGCTTCATCCGTTCCGGCTATGAGACCTGTAATTGAGAGACTTTTTTCTATCTCGAAATGCGGCAATTTTTTCTCCTTTTTTATAATATTTTATAATATATATTTTAAAAATATTTTATCAATCAAAAAAAAGCCCCGAGTTAAAATAACCCGGGGCTTTTAAAAAAGGAACGGGGGGGGGGGAGAAAAAAAGTTCCTTTTTTAAAATGCATGGACTTTAAAAAATAAGGGAGATAAATCCATGTGCATGATATTTTCATACCATACGATAAGTAAATAACATATCTTTTTATTTCTGTCAATATTTTTTGTAAAAAGTTTTTTCTTTTATTTTGGGTTTTTGAATAGTTATTGCTTCCGAACCGGAAACGACATCAATCAATTCTTCAGTAATGGCCTCTTGTCGTTTTTGTTGATATTCTTGATTCATTTGTTCAAGACTTTCATCAATATTTTTTTCTGCGTTTTGCATATTAATCATTCGAGCATGATGTTCAGCGGCTAATGAAAAAGTTAATGCACTGGATAGTAAAATCATTAAATACTCACGGATTAAAGTTGAGAACATTTCCTTAGCGGGAATTGTAACCATGGGGATATTATTTGTCGGCCAGGGTTTATTTTTAAGATTAGCATAAGCTTTTTCAGGAAAAGGAATTAATTTGACTTGTTCAATTCGTGTTGGTTGTCCAGTTTCTCTTTTGTGATAAAATACTAATACACGATTGACTTTATGAATTCGCATAGCTTCTTCGATACGAATGATGACTGTTCCGGCGATGCTATTAACAACTTTGATAGAGTTGGAAATAGCATATTTAGCAAAAAGAGGAGCTTCTTTTTGTTCTGCCATTACTGCTACACGCTTACCAATAGTAATAAATAAACTGTCTTTTAAATTCTCTCCATCCGCTTCAATTATTTCTGCAGCTTTATTAATGATTTCTTTGTTAAATTTTCCAACCAAACCATTATCTGAACCGATAACGATAGCCAATGTTTTCGTATTTTGTGGCTTAGGCCTTGCCGGAGGTGGAGAAAAACAATCTGTTTTAATTAAAGCATGAAAGGCCGCTAAAATATTTTTTAAGTATTGTTCTAAGGCAACACCCGCTTGCTCATATTGAAGAATGCTCACAGAGGAAAGCGACTTCATCGTACTGACGATATCGCGTAAGTCTTGTGTTGTTTTAATACGCCTCTGTAGAGTTTCTATAGACATATTTTAAAGAATCCTTTCACGTTTCAGAGCTTTTTTGAAAGCATCTAACATTTTCTCTTGTGTTTGAGGAGAAAGCTTTTCTCTTGATAAAACAGCTTCAGTTTCTTTTTGAAAATCAGTTTGCATAACGGTTTGAATAATTTTTTGAGCTTTTTGATTTTTTTCTTCATCTAGACCATCTAACAAACCAGCATTTGTTGCTATGAAAATAGCAATTTGATCTGTTACTTTCATAGGCTGAAATTGACGTTGTTCTAATACCAATCGAATAGCGCGTCCCCTATCAATTTGTTTTTGAGTTTCTTCATCCAGCTGCGTTCCGAAACGAGTAAAAGATTCCAACTCTTCGAATTGAGAATAAAATAATTTTAAAGGACCAATCAAAGCTTTATAAGCCGGCAGTTGAGCATCTCCTCCGACACGAGAAACAGAACGTCCTGTATCAATGGCCGGCATTATTCCCTTTTGGAATAAAGGAGCGGATAAATAGATTTGACCATCCGTAATGGAAATAATATTTGTCGGAATATAAGCAGAGATATTACCGGCCTCCATTGAAACGATAGGTAAAGCTGTCAAAGAGCCGCCACCCAATTTTTTAGATAAATGAGTCGAACGTTCCAGCAAACGAGAATGAATGTAAAAAATATCTCCGGGAAAAGCTTCTCGTCCGGGAGGACGACGTAAGAGAAGGGACATTTCTCGATAAGCTCTGGCATGATTGGTTAAGTCATCATAAATAATTAGAACATCTTTTCCTTGTTCCATAAAATATTCACCAATAGTCGTTGCAGCATAAGGCGCAATATATTGCATACCTGCTTCATCTTCTCCAGAAGCAACAACAACAATAACGTGCTGCATAACACCATATTTTTTTAATTGAGCAATAACGCGAGCTACAGAAGAAGCTTGTTGTCCGATTGCACAATAAATAGAAATGACATTTGTCTCTTTTTGATTGATGATCGTATCAACAGCAATTGCTGTTTTACCTGTTTGTCTATCTCCCAGAATTAATTCACGTTGTCCTCTTCCAATCGGCGTGAAAGAATCAACGGCTTTCAAACCGGTTTGCAGCGGTGTATCAACCGGAGCTCTGTCCATAATCGGATAAGCTTCACGTTCAATCGGACGACGCTCTTTTGTTGAAATAGGCCCTTTTCCGTCCAGAACGGTTCCTACAGGATTGATAACTCGACCTAATAAATCATTTGAAACAGGAATATCTAAAATACGATTTGTTCGTGTCACTTTATCTCCAGCTTTTAAGTGGTCCGGATTGTCAAGAAAGACGACACCGACTGAGTTTTGTGATAAAGATTGAACCATACCAGTCGTATTACCGGGAAATAAAAGCATTTCATCCATTTTTACATTCTTAAGTCCTGTGACAACAGCTGTACCGGCAGAAATAGATTGAATAACACTGACTTCTTGTGTTTTTAACATAGCTTTTGTTTGCTTTACACCTTTTTCAATAACGGTCATCGCTTCAGTTGTGGCTTTTTTCAGCATCCTTATTCCCCTTGTTCAATTTGAGCTGTGCCACTCAAGGTGGCGTCTAAATGAGATGAAAAATCTTCTAGATAACTTGCTAAATTCCAGGCAATAGTCTTATCTCCGGCTTGGAGCTCGATTCCACAAATAAGACTTGATTTTTTATGTGTAGAAAAACGAATATCCGGAGGTAATTTTAATAAAGCTTGAGTAGCTTCTTTTAACTCAGCAGAAGGCTTTTCAAAGGCGGTGGTTAAATAAACAAGTCTTGTTTGTGTTGCTTCATTAAGAAAATTCTTTTTTTCAATAGCAGAAAGAGCTTTTAATTTTTTTTGAAATTGCTTTTCTATTTGAGATTGTAAATTGGCATCAGCCATATCATTCAAAGCTTTAGCAGCAAAAGTTTTAAAATGAGACACAATCGCATTACGCATTTCTAAATTAAAAGCTTTTTTTTCTAAAGCAAGTTCTTCTTTCCATTGCTCTCTGCTGTTTGCGACAGATAAACGAGCTTCTTCAGACAGAGTTGATTTCAAAGTTTGTGCTTCTTGGGTTGCTTGTTCTAACAAAGCTTGACGTTCTTTGTCGAAAGCTTCCACTTTTTGAGCATACAGAGCTTCTTCTGCTTTTGCCGCTTCAGCTGCTTTTTGAGCATCTTGGACATCTTTGAGTATTTTAGCTTGCCTTGCGTCAATCATGTCCAATAGAGGTTTGTATAAAAATTTCTTCAATAGCCAAATTAAAATAGCCAAGTTTATAATTTGAGCTAGAAGAGTAATGAAATCAACTCCCATGATGGGCTCCTTTTACTTAGCCGCCATTTCTACAGCATAATTCCAAAATGGATTAGCATATAAAGTTAAGAAAGCAATTAACAGTGAATATAAAGCAGATGTTTCTACCATAGCCATAGAAACAAACAAGGTGCTTCGAATTCGGCTTGCTTCGTCAGGTTGTTGCGCCATGGCATGTAAAGCAGAAGCTGCAGCATTTCCTTCTCCGAATGCAGAACCAATACCTCCGATACCCATACATAATCCCGCTGATAAGATAGAGCATGCTCCGATTAAACTAATTGCATCCATTATTTTTCTCCTTTCTTGTTTAGTAAATAGTTTTCTTCAACATAAGGCACTTCCGGTGCAACATTTGATGTGTAAACGATTGCCAAAAGTGCAAAAATATAAGCTTGAATTGTTCCGGTTAAAAGTCCCAATGATTGCATGGTAAGGGGCATTATAAAAGGAATGAAAGCAGTTAAAATCGTTGCAAACATAATACCACTTAACATATTACCGAATAAACGAAAAGCCATTGATAAAGCAGAAGCAAAATCACTAAAAATATTCATGGGCAACATAACAGGTGAGGGATCAATAAATTTCTTAATATATCCTTTAAAACCGGCATTGCGAATAGCATAAAATGGAATAGCAAAAAAGACGACCAATCCGAAAGCTCCGACAGTGCTGAGAGAAGCTGTAGGTGGTCGAAACCACGGAATAATCGTTAAAAGGTTGCTCATGGCAATGAACATGAAAAATCCCATAACAAGCCCCATATACTTACGTGGATTATCATTACTGATGTCTTTAATTTCACTTCGTAGAAAGCTGACGATTATTTCCATGAAAGTCTGAAAACGTGAAACACGAATAGTGTCCTTTAAATGACGGGTCGCCAACCAAGATAAGAATACAAGAATTCCCATGACAATCCATGTTGAAAAAATGGTCATATTGATCGGAATGTTTGCAATGTGAAATACAATTATTTCATCAGTATTCTCCAATCCGATGGGAGCTCCTTTCTGCGGTAAAAACTTCATCATAAAATCAGATAACTTATCCCACATGCTTTACCTCTTTTTGATTGAGCTCTTTTTTCTTTGCTTTTAAAAAGAAAATTCGGACAAGAATAAAGCCGAGAAAGAAAATAAGCATTTTTAAAGCGTTTCTATCGGCAACTAACACCAAAACGCAAAAAAATACAGCGAGTCTAATTAATGTTGATAAAAATAAAAATACGCCTCTCTTTTGTATTTTCGAAAGCTGATTGATTGTCCAAGAAAGATTCCAAAAATAAAAAACAGCAGTTAAAATTCCGGCGAAAAAGGCAAGAAGTCCATTTAAAAGAGTTAATTGATTAAACATTATTTCTATGATGCTGGTTGTACTATTCATGTTTATCATCCTTTATTTTGGAAAGTTCTTCGCGATATTGTTCATCAGCTTTTTCAATTCCTTCGCGTTTAACCCATAAATAACCATAATAAAGACCTAGTACAAAACCAACAAACAGTAGATTAAGCCGCCATGAAATAGGTTCCATTGGATAATTTTCATCTATCCAAGCGCCTATAAAAATACCAATTAAAATTGGGATAATAATAATGCCACCCAAAATACCAATAATACCAACATTCACATATAAGGAACGATTGCTTCGATTCGCTAATAATTTTGCTTTTCGAATCAAAAGCTGTTCAACTTTTTTGTCATCTGTTTCATCAAAGCGAACCATCTGCGCCGTCTCCTTTTAATTTCATAAAACCACGAGAAAGTCCAGCTTCTAATCGAGCCATAACAGTATTAACTTCTTTTCTTTCTTCATCATCTTGTTTAAACTCTACTTCAATTGTTCGGGATAAAGATTGAAGAGAATCACTGAGAACCGCTTTATGAACGGATAAAGAAACTTCATCTCCTTTTTTTACAACAATCCCTCGATTGCATGCCATATATTTTGTTTGTCCATCCAACGTTTTAAAATGTAGAATATTTGGAGGCATGGCAGAGGCAAAATCAACATGCTTGGGTAGCAAAGTAAAAAAACCATCTAAGGCTTCAAAATCGATTTTTGAAATCTCTGTTTCCAAGAATGTTTGAACGGGCGTGAAGACTCTCAGTTTCATGCGTTGTCCTTTTTCTTTTTGTCTTTGTGCTTTTGAAGCGCTTCATCAACGGTTCCAATCATAAAGAAATCATTTTCGGATAATTCGTCAAATTCACCGGATAAAATGCGTTCACATCCTGAAATTGTATCTTCTAGGTTAACGGAGCGACCTTCCATTCCGGTAAATTGTTGTGTCGTAAAGAAAGGCTGTGTTAAAAAGCGCTCTAACTTACGTGCTGTTTGGACTGTTCGTTGATCGTGTTCAGGTAATTCGTCAAAGCCCAACATTGCAATAATATCTTTTAAGTCTTCATATTCAGCTAAAGTTCGACGAACAGCCGTTGCAACTTTGTAATGATGCTCTCCGACGATTAAAGGTGTGAGCATGTTGGATGATGAAGACAAAGGATCAACAGCCGGATATAATCCTTGAGAAGCTCGTGTTCGAGAAAGAACAATACTTGAAGACAAGTGTTGGAAAGTATGGACGGCTGATGGATCTGTAAAGTCATCAGCGGGAACATAAACTGCCTGAATTGAGGTAATAGCCGCTTTATCTGTACTTGAAATTCGTTCTTCTAATTGGGCAATATCTGTACCTAAAGAAGGCTGATAACCAACTCGAGAAGGAATTTGTCCTAATAAAACGGAAACTTCCGAACCTGCTTGAATGAAACGGAAAATGTTATCAATTAACAATAATACATCTTGTTTTTTTTGATCTCTGAAATATTCTGCCATCGTTAAAGCAGATAATGCAACACGGAAACGAACACCGGGTGCTTCATTCATTTGTCCGAAAACCATGACAGTCTTGGGTAAAACACCGGCTTCCTGCATTTCGCGATAAAGCTGTTCACCTTCACGAGAACGTTCCCCGACACCACAAAAGATACTGACACCCTCATACCGACCGACCATGTTGTTAATCATTTCTGTAATGAGAACTGTTTTTCCGACACCCGCACCTCCGAATAAGCCTGATTTTCCACCTCTTTCCATCGGGGCCAGCAGATCTATAGCTTTAATGCCGGATATGAAAATTTCAGAAGAAACTTGCCGTTTGTCCAATGCAATAGGCTCGGCATGAATAGGATTTCTTTGCTTAACTTTAATAGGACCTTTTTGATCAATGGGGTTCCCAAAAACATCAAATATTCGGCCTAATGTTTCTGAGCCAACAGGAACTTTAATGGGGTGACCTGTATCTATAACAGACATGCCGCGAGATAGCCCTCTTGTCGGTCCCATCGCCAAAGCACGAACTGTTTTTTCATCAATATAACCTTGAACTTCAGCTACTAAATCTTCTTGAGTACCCGTTAATAGCTCGCCATAAATGGCAGGAAGCATTTTATCAAAGCGAACTTCAAGAACACTTCCTTGAACAGACTCAATCACACCAATATTTTTCTTTTCTTTGGATGCGGTCATTTTTCCCCTCTTTATTTCAATAAAAGACAGTTTAAATGAAAAACTAAATAAGCGTCAAGAAAAAGTGAAAAATTTTTAAAAGTATTGAGAACCTACAGCTTCGTTCACTGAATTAAATCCCTTTTGCTTTAACAAAAGAGCTAACTTTTGATTAATATCATTAGCTATATCCGGTCCATTGTATAACAAAGCCGTGTGAATTTGAACAAGGGTTGCTCCGGCACAAATTTTTCGGAAAGCATCTTCTCCATTAAAGACACCACCAGAGGCAATAAGCGTTATTTTTCCATTAGTTGCTAAATAAAATTTGCTTAAAAGTAAAGTAGATGGTTCCATAAGAGGCTTACCTGCGATAAAGCCTTTCATGTGAGAATTTCCAAGTCGTTGTTTTTGGCTTTTTGAGCCTGAAAAACCAGCAATGATAACAGCATCTACTCCTTCTTGCATAAACACATCTGCCAGTAATGGAATATTCGCATCTGTTGTTTCAATAGGTATTTTGACAACTAGTTTTGGTGTTAAAATAGGAGCATGCCTTTGAATATGATTTTTCATCGTTCGTAATAAAGAAGAGAGTTGATAGGGCATATGTATTAAGTTTGTAATGGGCATACTTGGATGAGATAAGTTTAATGTAATAAAATCACAATAAGGCGCAACTAATTGAACGCTCTTTAAAACATCTTGTTCTAACATTGTATAAAATTCTTTATTGTCTTTATCTTCTAACTCTAAAGAAGACGAAATACTAACTCCGGCAATGTGAGGTAAGCGCCTTCTGTCAATTAATTGTTTTTGTAAATATTGAATTCCTGGATTAGGCCAGGAGGGCGTATCAACTAAAATAGCTTTTTGTTTGGTGAGGAAAAAAGTTTGTTCCATTTCCCTATCTTTATGATAAGTAAATGTTCCGAACTCAGAAAAACCAAACCCAATACGAACGAGTTCATCATTATATTTGAAGGAATTATCAAATCCGGCAGAAATACCAATAGGATTTTGAAATGTTTTTCCAAGAGCCTGTGTATTTAAAACAGGATTACGAGGAATTTCTGTTAAAAAAGCCTGATCCGTAATTCCCCAATATAAAAGACGTCTTGCAGTGTTTGGGTTTGTTTTTTTGATAAAAAACCATATAAAAAGAAATACTTTTTTCGAAAGTTTTTCAATAAAAGATGGTTTTCTAGGATCGGCCATAACTTATCCCTCAGCCTCTTTATATTTAACAGCTAATTCTTGAATACGTTCCGGCGAGATTTTATTAAATAAAAGAATTGGTTCTTGAAGTTCATGACCTGCTTTTAAGAATGATAACTCTACATCTGCTTTTTCTCTCGGCCATACTATTTGCTCTTTAACTCCGATTAAACCCAGCATTTTTTGTGCTGTTTCCGGCATAATTGGTGAAGCCAATAAAGCATACAGACGAATAAGATTAATAGCAGTTCTGAGAATAACTGCAGCATGTTCTTTATCTGTTTTGACAACTTTCCAAGGTTCGTTGCGTGCAATGTAGTTATTTCCTTCTACCCATAGTTCGCGTAAAGCAATCATTGCTTTGCGGAATTCCATTTTTTGCATGTAAGTTGTATAATTTTCTTTAAGTTCATCAATTTTTGCGTAAAGAGCTTTTTCTTGGGAAGTTTCATTGCCGCCTTCTGGAATAACTTGGCCAAAATTAGAAATTGTCATTTTTAAAACACGATTGATGAAATTACCTAAGACATCATTTAAATCTTTGTTAATCGTTGCAGCAAAATTTTCGAAGTTGAAAGAGGAATCCGAAGATTCAGGAGCATTTGCCATCAACCAATAACGCCAATAATCGGCAGAAAATTCGTTAATCGCATCATCTGCAAAAACGCCTCTATGCTCTGATTTTGAAAATTTTCCGCCGTTGAATGTTAAATAACTCATTCCTTTTAAGAAGTCTACCTTTGTCCAGTTTTCACCGGTTCCCATGAGTGTGGCAGGGAATGTAATGGTATGATAAGGAACATTATCTTTTCCCATAAATTCAACATAGTAAACATCTTCCGGATTTAGCCACCAATCTTCCCAATGACGTTCTTCAGGCTTTTCATCACTCCATTGTTTCGTAATGCCGATATAGCCGATTGGTGCATCAAACCAGACATAGAAGACTTTGTTTTCAAAACCTTCTTTTGGAACTGGAAATCCCCATTTTAAGTCACGTGTGATACAACGAGGTTCTAGACCTTCTTTCAGCCATTTTTGTGCAATAGAGTAAACTAAATCGGGCCATAGAAATTCTTTGGGAGCAAGCCATTTAGCTAAAGCATCTTGTAAGGCTGTTAATTTTAAGAAGAGATGTTTTGTTTCTCGAACTTCCAAGTTAGTTGAACCTGAAATAGTACTATGAGCATTGATTAACTCAGTTGGTTCAAGTACTTTTGTGCAGTTTTCGCACTGGTCGCCTCTTGCTTTGTCATAGCCACAATACGGGCATGTTCCCGTAATATAACGGTCAGCTAAGAATTGATTATCATCGACAGAGAATATTTGTTTAATTGTTTTTTCTTCAATAAAGCCGTTTTTATCTAATTCTTTATAAACTCTGTATGTAATTTCTTTGTTTTGTTCAGAACTGGTTCGACCGAAGTAGTCAAAAGATAAGTTAAAAGCTTTATAAATATCTTGATGAATTTTATGATATTTATCGCAATAATCTTTCACATCCATTCCGGCTTTTAATGCTCCGACTTCAGATGTTGTTCCGTGTTCATCGGTTCCACAGATATAAAGGACATCAGCCCCTTGCATTCGCATAAACCGTGCATAAACATCAGATGGTAAAAGGCAGCCAATCATATGTCCTAAATGAGGTTGACCGTTGATGTAAGGTAATGCGCTTGTAATGAGGTATTTTTTCTTATCCATAGTGATATCCTTTATAAAAGTCTTTAAAAAATAACACTTCATCATAAAGCGTTTAAAAAATAAAAGCAAGAGGCTTGATTTTTTTTTAAAAAAGAGATATAAAAGAAAACCTTATAAAACATGTTTTGAAAAAAAAGGATTAAAAATGGCACGTGTTACCGTAGAAGATTGTGTAGAAAAAGTTCCTAATCGTTTTGAGTTGGTTTTATTGGCAGGACAGCGAGCAAAAAATATTTCTGCCGGTGAGCCGATTACTGTTGATCGGGATAATGATAAAAATTCTGTTGTGGCTTTACGTGAGATTGCTGATGAAACAATTAGTCCGACAGATTTAGATAATATGTTAATTGCAGGATTTCAAAAGTTTATTCCGGCACAAGAATATATGTCTGAAGAGCAAGATTTAAAAGAAGTTGATGCTGAATTAGCCGGAGAAGATATTTATGCGGACTTGGCAAAGGAAGAAACTTCTCAAATGGTCGCTGAGGAAGGTGAATTTGCCGATACAGAAGCTTTCCAGGTGACGGAAGATCCCGACGCTGAATAATCTCGGCGAGGGAACATGTTACGACAGTTTGAACTTGTTGAACGTGTTAAATCCTATGATCCCAATGCAGATGAAGAGGGATTAAATCGTGCTTATGTTTTTGCCGTAAAAATGCATGGCTCACAAAAACGTGAGTCGGGTGATCCCTATTTTTCTCATCCTGTTGAAGTTGCCGGGATTTTAACCGAGTATAAACTCGACTATGCGACAATTGTAACCGCTCTTTTGCATGATACGGTTGAAGATACAGCAGCTTCTTATGCAGATATAGAGGGGCTTTTCGGAAAAGAAGTCGCTGACTTAGTTGAGGGAGTTACCAAACTTTCTCGTATTCAAACTCAATCCGAACATACAAAGCAAGCCGAAAATTTTAGAAAACTTGTGCTTGCTATGAGTGAGGACATTCGAGTTTTGCTTATAAAACTGGCGGATCGGCTACACAATATGCGAACGCTTCATTTCTGTAAGAAAGAAGAAAAAAGAATGCGTATTGCACAAGAAACGCTAGATATTTACGCACCCTTAGCCGAGCGCTTGGGTATGAATAAAATGAAGGATGAGTTAGAGGATTTAGCGTTTAAACAACTTCATCCCGATGCCTATCAGTCAATCATAACGCGTTTAAAGTTTCTGCGAGAAAAGGGTGGAAATTTAACAAATGAAATAGTTGAGCAATTAAAAAAAGATATTTCTGAAGCCGGATTGGATGCTGAAGTTTATGGTCGTGAAAAAAGACCTTATTCTATTTGGCGAAAGATGAATCGACAGAATATTCCTTTTGAACAAATTTGCGATATTATGGCTTTTCGTATTGTCGTTTCTAATATTGCCGATTGTTATCATGCATTAGGTATTATACATACTAAATATCCGATGATACCGGGGCGTTATAAAGATTATATTTCCACGCCGAAAAGTAATGGGTATCAGTCGTTGCATACAGGGGTCATTGGTCCTTTTAAACAAAGAATAGAAGTTCAAATTCGAACGAAAGAAATGCATGAAGTGGCTGAACTCGGTGTGGCAGCGCATTGGCAATATAAACAAAATATGGCTCCTAGTGTTGATGGAAAACAATTCCGTTGGATGAGAGAATTGTTAGATTTATTGAATAATTCAACGAACTCGGATGAATTTTTGGAAAATACAAAAATTTCAATGTATAACGATCAAATCTTCTGCTTTACGCCTAAGGGAGATTTAATAGGTTTGCCTAAAGATGCAACACCGGTTGATTTTGCGTATGCAATTCATTCAAATGTTGGTGACCATTGTATGGGCGCTAAGATTAACGGAGAAATTAAACCTTTAAGAACTGTTTTGCAAAACGGAGATCAAGTAGAAATTTTACAATCAAAGACACAAACACCTTCTCCGGAATGGGAACGTTTTGTTGTAACAGCTAAAGCTAAAGCTGCTGTTCGTCGTTTTATTCGTAATCAAAAACGCATCCAATTTATGGAGCTTGGTCGTTCTTTAATACAAAATTTATATAAAGAGGAAAAGCAACCTTGGAACGATAAAGAAGTTGAAGCTGTCCTTCCTGCTTTTAAGCAGCCGACTTTAGATGATTTGTATGTGATGATGGGAGAGGGGATTGTCTTAGCTTCTGATGTTTTTTATAAAATTCATCCAGAAAAACGTTCAACTTTCCAAAAAGTTGTTAATATTTTTAAACGTAAACAGAATACGAATAAACAAGAAGAAAATGATAAAAATAGTCTGATTAAAGGCTTAATTTCAGGAATTTCTTTGCATTATTCTCGTTGTTGTCATCCTGTTCCCGGAGATAAAATTGTTGGAATTGTGACAACTGGAAAAGGAGTCGCAATTCATCGGCATGATTGTCCTATGTTAAAAAAATATGCGAGTGAACCTGAGCGCTGGATAGATATAGATTGGAATGATAGTGTGTCATCGGATAAAGTATTTCCTGTTCGTTTATTGATTACCGTAACGAATAAGCCGAATACTTTAGCAACAATATCAACAACGGTTTCGAAAGCACAAAGTAATATTTCTCACTTATTTACGGTTTCTAAAAGTTCCGGTTTTATGGAATTATCGATGGATGTAGATGTTCGTAACACACAACATTTAGAAGATGTTATGTCTGCTCTCAAGAACTTAGATGTTGTATTATCTGTGAAAAAGGAAAAATAAATGATTATCGGGATTGGTTCAGATATTGTCTCAATGAAACGGTTGCGAAATAGTCTTCATCAATTCGATAAAAAAATGATAGATCGTCTATTTACCTCAGTTGAACAAGCATATGCATTGAAAGCAAAATGCGAACTGGGACAATTAGGAAGATATGCGAAAAGATACGCAGCAAAAGAAGCTTTTTCTAAAGCTCTTGGAACCGGTATAGGGCAAATTTCATGGCAAGATATGACGGTGGCGCATGATGAAAAAGGAGCCCCTTTTTTAACTGTTTCTGGTAAGGCTCAGGAACTTTTATTACAAAAGATGCCTTTTGGTTATAAGCCTAAGATACACCTTTCTTTGACGGATGAAGCTCTTTATGCGGTTGCATTTGTTATTATTGAGGCTGTTCCAGAGACTCTTTAATTTCTAGGAAAAAAGATTGTAAAGTCGGATGGAAATAAAGAGGTTTTTCTGTTTCCTCTAAATTTATTTTCAATAATGTTTGTTTGTATGGTTGTTTTAATGCTTTTAATGTTGCAGCTTCAATAATTGCTTTTTGGTTGAACAAAGCAGTTGTTGCCGGTAATTGTTTTATTAAGTGAAGAGCTTTTAAGGCTTCTTGAGGTTTACGGTTAAGAAGTGCGATAAGAGAGGCTTCCAGAGCTAAAATCTGTTGTTCTTCCCCGTGTAAACGATGTTCAGCTAAGGCTGTACTGATTTGATAAGCATTATCCAACAAATCGAGAGAAATCAAATCATGGACAATCAAATGCATCATTTTATTTCCCGTTTGATCATTTGGAATAAGTTCTTTAAATTCATTAAAGAAAGCAATACGTTCTAGGGGGGATGCGATTTGGTTATCAAATAATGCTTTTGTAAAAAGAGTTGTCATTTTATCCGGGACATCTGAAACAGGAGTTATGGTTAAAAGAGCTTTGTAAGCTTGAAGGGCTTTTGTGTAATTATTTTGAGCGCTGTATAATTCAGCTAATCTATTTAAGAGTTCTGGTTCAATTTTTGTATTTCGTAATCCAAAAGCCATGTTTTCAAATATACGAATAGCTTCTTTAGGTTCAATGTCTCCGTTTTTAAGAGCTAAATCATTTTTTTTGAAAATTGCTGTTTGTTGAATGAAAGAGAAGGGTCCTTGAATAGCTTTGTCATAGTTTGTTAATGCTTCCAGTGTTTTATTTTCATTTTCTGCGTTCACTCCCATTAAGAAATGATAGAGCTGTGTTTGATAAGGTGTTTTTTTTGTTTTAGCAAAGTCTTCTAAAAGGCTTTTTTGTGCAGCAATATCTTTTCTGTTGAAAGCTTTTTGGAGTGCTTTTGAAAGAATTGTGGCTTTGAGAGGGTCAGAAAAATCCATTTGTTGAATATATGAGGTGAGTAATCGTTTTTTAGGGTTTACAAGATTTTTCCAAAAGTAGAGAGAGAAATTGACATTTTTTACTTGATTGAAGAGTTTAAGAGCTTCTTCATCGCGGTTTAACAGAGATAGCGCAACAGCCTTTAAGCAAATAGTTTCTTCTTTTTCTCCGGTGTTGGAAAGAATTTCTAAGGCATGTGCCGGTAAGTTTTGAGATAAGTAAAGACGCGCCATTTCCAAACGAAAAGTTTCTTTTTGTTCTGCAGGAGCATTGGAAATTAGAGATTGAAGTCTATTTTTTTCCGTAAAAAAGTCTTGTTGTGTAAAATGTTTGTAAATTGAAAAATCTAACAGTTCTTGTTTATTCTCCCATTCGAATGGTATCTTTTCATTTTCGAAAAGACCGTTTGGAGCAGTCAGTAAGAAGCCGTTTTCTTCTTCTTGCATAAATAGTTTAGAAGTTTGGGGAGCCAAAGCAATTCCTTGAATAGTCGGAAGAATCTTCAAACTTGGAACGCTATATTCACTAGAGACATATTCTTCAGGAAGAGATAACGGAAAAGCAATTAATCGTTCTTGTGTGACAGGATCTATCCATTCGACAGGTTTTGTTCTTTCCGTTTTGAAGTAAATGCCTTTTTCTTTTTTTAAAGGAATAATAGGCAAGGTGTTAGTATTTTCTTTTTTTTCAGCTAAAGAAAAAATCCATAAATTTCCTTTTTTCTGGACTTGAGGAAATAAATTTTCAGGAAGGACTAATTGAAGGATTGTATTTGTTTTGCTGGGGATAACCTGAATTTTTTCAAAAAAAGATGAGTTTGATAAAGGATTATCTTGTGTCCAAAGTAGACGATCAAAAATAATCCAAGTAAATCCATTTCGGGTAAAAACAGCCGATTGAACTTTGTCATCTAAAGAGAATAAATAATCAGTTACTTTTGTGTTATCATCTGTTAAACGAGTTTGGATTTGCGGCATAGAAAAAGCGTAACAAATTTTGCTAATCAAAAGAGATAAAATTAAATAAAAGGCTCGTTTTATCATAAGAACCTCTCTCGATTATAAGGATAAATAATAATTTCAATTTGAGGTATGGTTAAATTTCGATTTTCATGAGCAAGGACGGGAATATCATCCTTATATCCACCTTTTTTCAGTTCATTTGAAACACTGGCGGCATAAGATATGCCTTGTTCAAGTGCTGACGGTGTCGAAGTGATGACAGCAATCTTATTGGATAGGTTATTTAATAAATACCCCAGTTCTTGAATATTTTTTTGAAAGATATCATGAATAATCATTTTTTCCTGATCGATAAAGACAGTGATGGGAAGTCGAAGGATTAATTCGTCATTTGAAAGAGAAAATTCATATTCCGGCATATTGATGCGTTCATCTGATAAAACTTTATAAAGGTATGTTAAGTTAACTCCTCTTTTCATAAAGGTCGGCTTGGCAGATAAAGTGAGTTTGCTATTTGTTCCGTCATTTAGTCCAATAAAGGGTGTTCGTTCTAAAGTAGGTTGTTCATATAGATTTGGTGAACCCATGGCAAAAAGCATAACAAAAAATGTTAATAAAAGAGTCATTAAATCTGTAAAAGTTAATAACCATGCTTTTTTTAAAGGAAAAGTAATCATTTTTTTCATGATTTATCTCCTTTAGGAGTTGCTTTTAAAGTAAATGTAACAAAATTTGCATTTCCTCTTTTGAACCCAACGGCAGTTTGTTTCGTTGATACACCCAGATTTTTTAATTTTTCAGCAACAGCTTGAGCGCGACGTGTCGCTAAACTCGAAAAAATAGGATAACTTTCTTGAGCCGGTAAGTCTACATAAGTTAAAAAATCAACTTCATAAGTATAATAATTATCTTTTGCTTTTAAATATTGAGCCAGTTTTTGCCAAAATAGTTCTTGTTTCGAGGAGAGCTTTTCCTGAAAAGGAATGAAAAGAACTTCAGTTGGTATACTTGCAGAAAGTATATGTCCAGTTAAATTTTGCTCTATTTGAACGTTGGAAAAATTCGAGGAAAATAGTTCTCGATTTAGAGAAATAAAACCATTTGGAATAAACGAAGGTTCAAAAAAAGCATTTTGTGTAAATCGCTGTGGTTTAAAAGCTGTCCAAAGACTTTCTCGTACAGCATTTACTTTGATTTCTTCAAAGGTTGAAAAAGAAAGTAAATAACTGAAAAAACAAAAAATAACCAAAATCAATGATAAAAAAATAAAGGAGAAGGAACCTTTTATGTTCGATTCGGAAAATGGAAAAGTTTTCATTTTTCCTCCTATTTTTTTACCGGTTTATTTAATTCCTCTGTCAAAAAAACAGCCGTTTGTGTATCCATTTTTTCTAAGATTGCGGCAGCTTTTAAAGGGGGTAATTGGCGCATAATTTGCATTTTTAAATTTGGTTCTAAAGTTTGTAATAACCTGGCAGCTTCCTGAGGACGCATATTAGCATAGATTTTGACAAGATGAGTGGTTTCATCATCGGGTAAATGAAGCGCTTGTTCTTCTAATTTTTTTTGCAGTATTTGAAGTTCCTTTTTTTGAATGGTAATTTGTTGCTCTAATTGTGATAATTCTTTTTGTTTTTCTATTAAAGAATGTTCACGTTCATCTAAATCAGCTCTTCGTTTGGCCAATTGTTGCAGAACAAGAATTTCATTTTCTGTTAAAGTTTGTGGTATTGTCGCTTGTGGGGTCATACTAATGGAATTTTGAGCTTGAGCTTGTGTCGGACCAATTATTTCTTCTTCTGTTAAATTAAACCAAGCGTCTCCAATTCTGAAACTAAGAGATAAAACGGCGAGGAACAAAAAAATAGGTATAAAACGTAAGAAAAAAATTGTCTTTTTCATGCTCCCTCTCTTAATCGTTTTAGCGCATTTACCAGTTCTTTTTCGGCTTCTGATTGGTAGAGATCAACAGATGAATGTTCGAAAGAAGTTTTATTTTGTGCAAAAGAATGATACTCGGAAGCAGAATGAAAAAAAGGAGTATGATTCTTTTCCTCAAAAATTTTATTTTGTGCCGTTTTATCTAAAACTAAGGCTAAGTCATCCCGAACTAAAGAAGCTTTGTTTATTTCTTCTCGTAGTTGTTCTGTCATCATATTAGTTGATTTTTGTAATTGGGTTAAAGCACGTTCTGTGTTTTGAGAAATTTGTTTGAAAGAAGCGGAAGCTTTTAAAATTTCTTTTTTTGTTTCTTTGAAATTGGATAAACGATAATTTAAAATCATTCCGTAAATAATAGCGATAACTAGTAAGGTAATGATGACGAGGTTAAGTGTGTTTTCCATTACTCTTCCTCCAGCATACTTTTTTCAATCGCCACGGCAACTTGTTTTCCGATGATTGTGACTTTTCCTTTAAAAAGATTGATGTCTCCGCATAGGATTTGAATAGGTTTATCTTCGAAATAAGAAAGAGGAAGCGTATCACCTTTTTTCCAATTAAAAACAGATTTCAGTGGAACTGTTTTCTTATCTAAAACAGCTTTTAATTCCATTGGAACTTTTAAAAACGCATGAGCCATTTGAGAGGTGAAAGGAGTAATGGTTTCAGCTTGTTCTTCAGCTTCATACAGTTCATCAACCTTCATTTTATGCAAAAGGTAAGCAGGTAGAACGATGTCCATTCGTCCTCCCCGTTTATCTAACTTTACATCCAATCTGGCAATCATCATATCGCAAGCCGGAGGTGCAATAAGAGCTGTTTGTGGATTTGTGTCTAGTCCGTCGAATAAAAAATCTATTTGAAAAGAACGTGTCAAATCGCTCATCATATCCATAAATAAACGTTTAATAATATCTTGTTCGATTCGTGTATAAGCGCGTCCTTCTAGTTGCATAGCAGATGTTCCTCGTCGTCCGCCGAGAGTCATATCAATGACGGAATAAGCTAGATTAGCATCCATAGAGGCTAGTCCTTCCTCATTCCATTCGGGCAAATGAAAAAAACCGATGAGGGAAGGGTGTTCAAGCGTATCAAGATAGGCTCCCATTTGTCCTTTAATAAAAGTCTGGACTTTGACAGAAATATTTTCTGCTTCTGTGATATTTCGAAAAGTCGTTGTGACGTGCCGAGAAAAAGAATCAATATATTTTTCAAGTTCAGGCAGGGGTTTTACGCCTTGATTTGTCTTGACAAGTTGCATAGGTGACTTATTTTCCGGCTCTTGAGGCGATAAAAGAGCATCAATTTCTTCTTGTGTTAGAATGTTGCTCAGATCATGTGCATTCTCTATCATTTTAATTCCTCTGCTGAACAAACATTTCTTTGAATAAAACATCGTTAATATGAGCCGGAGCAATTAAAAAGTTGATTCGCTCCAATAAAGCTTCTTTTAAACGATATAATCCACCGGTTTCTTGTAATTCCTCCGGTCTAACTTCTCTTAAATAGGTTATAATACTATCTTGAATTCGGGGCATAACAGCCAAAATATCTTTTTTATCGGTTGGACGATTCATCTCAAGGGCTATGCTTGTTCGTAAAATTGAAAAATTTTGTCGATGATCATTTAAGTTAACTTGAAAAGGAGATAATTCTAAAAAGTAGAGCCCATCTTTTCCTATAAGCGTTGTTTCTTCTTTGGGTTGAACGGAGATTTTCGGATAAAATGTATCAGGAATGCTGACAAATAAATAACCACCAATCAATCCAATCAAGAAAACGAACGACAAGCCTAAAAGCCATTTATAAGACTTTCGATTCATTTCTGTTGATGGTTCTAAAAGCTCCTCATTTTCATCTAATTTCATCTGTTGTCACCTTTCTGATACATGACTTATCTTTAGTGTAAGCTAAGTTGGTTAACAACTGGTTATGAAAAAAGACTTTTTATGGAGTAACAATTTCGGTTGTTTTTGGTTTTCGTCCGCGTCTTAATTTTTTTTGCGGGGGTTCTGTTTCATCTTTGTTTTTTTCTTGTTCTTCCTCAGATGACAAAGGAATATTAACCTCCATGAAAGGTAAGACGGATATTTGGTTTGTTTCAGGTTCTGATATCTGATTTGTTTCTTCAGTAATAGGAGGCTGTTCCATAGGAGGCTGTTCTATAATAGGCGGCATAGGTCTTTCATTTTGAATAGCTAACTGTAGCTGGCGAGCATAATGATCAGCGTGTTGAGTACAGACTTCGCAGAGAACACGATCATTTTGACCTTTGGCATCTTTTGCTGCTGAGAGATATTTATCAATCAACTGTTGAGCTGTTCCGCGGATACGACCGCAAGGACCTGTGCTGTCATAAATAGTGTTTCTGTTAACGGCATTTAAACGACGTGAATTATTAAAATGCCCATAACGTCCATTAGGACGATTTTTATTATTGGAAGATTGCTTCATGCGTATTTAACCAAATTTGTTATTTTTTTTATAAGCGTTTCTGCGCTTTTTGACTTATAAAGCCACGAACTTTCGGTTCGTTGAAAGGAAGGATACATAAATTAAAAATAGAATGCAAGTTTTTTTTATTTTTTGATAAAAAAGAATGTGACATAAATTTGTAATAATCTGTAATAATCATTGATTTGCACTTTTGAGGATAAGTCAGTATCTTAAGTTCAAAGGAAAAGTTTATTTAAAGGAAAACAATAATGATTGCAGATGTTTCGCGTTTATCTCTTGATTATAGACTGTGTGAAAAAACTTTCCGCGGTTCTATTTATGCTGTGGGAGTTGGTTTGCATTCGGGGGCTAAAACAAAAATCAGTTTTCATCCTGCTCCGGTAGGAACTGGGATTGTTTTCCGTCGTGTGGATGTAACAGACAAAAATAATGAGATTAAAGCATCTTATGAAAATGTTGTAGATACGCGTTTATGCAGCTGCTATGGAAATGCAGAAGGTGTACGGGTTTCTACGGCCGAACATGTAATGGCGGCTTTATATGCATATGGTGTGACAAATGCATATATTGATGTTCAAGGACCGGAAGTTCCTATTATGGATGGTAGCGCACAAGATTTTGCTTTCTTATTTGATTGTGTCGGCTTAATCGAGCAAAATGCTCCGTTGAAAGCCATTCGAATAAAAAAAGAAGTTGTTTTTGATGATGGTAAAGGGGCTGTTGTTTCTTTAAAACCGGCAGAGAAGGGGTTAACGATTGATTTTGATATTGAATTTGCTGCGGGGGCAATAGGTCATCAATCCTTCGAATTTTCTTTAACACAAAAGAGTTTTAAAAAAGAAATTGCTTATGCACGGACATTCGCTCAGTTACAAGAAATTGAAATGCTGCGTTCTATGGGCTTATGCCATGGTGGTTCTTTGGAAAATGCAATCGTTGTCAATGGTGAAAGCATTATGAATCCGGAAGGATTACGTCATCAAACTGAATTTGTTCGGCATAAAATTTTAGATGCTGTTGGTGATTTAGGACAAGCCGGGTTACCAATTATAGGTTCTTTTAAAGGTGTTCGTTCAGGTCATTATCATACAAATGCTTTGCTTCGTGCCTTGTTTGCGGATTCGTCAGCTTATGAGATAGTTGATTTAAATGAAACTGAAGAAGAAAACGAATCGGCTGTGGCCGTTGCTTAGTTAAATAAATTTTTTAATTCTGAAATAAAATCTAATTTTTCCCACGAGAAAAAGCCTTTTTCAGTTGGTTTTCTTCCAAAGTGACCATAAGCTGCCGTTGGTGTGTAAATTGGCTGATTTAAGCCAAGGTGAGTACGTATTCCATGAGGAGTTAAATCGACTTCATTAAATAAAATTTGAGCTATTTTTAAATCAGGGAGCAAGCCTGTTCCAAAGGTATTTACATAAAGAGAGAGAGGATGAGCTATACCGATAGCATAAGAAACTTGAATAAGACATTTCTTTGCCCAGCCGCCGGCAACGATATTTTTGGCTAAATATCGGAGCATATAAGCAGCAGATCTGTCAACTTTTGTCGGATCTTTTCCAGAAAAAGCTCCTCCGCCATGCGGAGCAGCACCACCATAAGTGTCTACGACAATCTTGCGTCCGGTTAAGCCCGTATCTCCATTTGGTCCACCGATGACAAAACGTCCCGTCGGGTTAACATAGAAACGTTCATCAGAGCACATAAAACCGCTTGGGAGAACTTCCAGAGCACTTTGACGAACAATTTCTTTAATCGTTTCTTGAGATATATCGGCATGATGTTGTGTTGAAACAATGAGCGTATCAACGCCAATAGGTTTATCATCTTCATAGCGTAAAGTAATTTGACTTTTTGCATCCGGTTCTAATCCTTGTATGAGACCTGTTTTCCTTTTTTGAGCTAAATTTTTAAGAATATTGTGAGCAAAATAAAGCGGAGCCGGCATATAATCACAAAGAGGACATTCGTCTGTCGCATAGCCAAACATAATACCTTGATCTCCTGCACCATCTCGATCAACACCTAAAGCAATATCATCGGATTGTGCATGAATGAAATTTTCGATTTGAACATTTTCCCAATTGAAACCTTCTTGATAATAGCCGATATCTTTGATAGCCATACGAACGGTTTGTTCTATTTCTTTTGAAATAGATGAACTAAGACCTGATACTTCACCGGCTAGGATGACACGATTCGTCGTTGCTAGAGCTTCAATTGCAACTCGAGCATTTGGATTATGCGTTAAAGCTAAATCTAATAATGAATCGGAAAGACGGTCACATACTTTATCAGGGTGCCCTTCGGATACGGATTCACTTGTGAATAAATAAGAGTTCATTTTTTTCTCCTTTCATTTTAGGCTAACAGAAAACTTGCAAGATGCCAATTTTTTCTTTATCTTTTATTCGAAAGGGGAGATAAATGGGCTTTGCTCGTAAATGGCAACGTTTTTTAAATACTTATATTGGCCAGGATTATCAAGGTATTCGTCATTATAACTGGATCGGTGGAGATAAGTCTTGGTTTGCTGAGTTTGTAAACAGTCGTTTTGAGGGACGAGATTTATCTCGACTTTCTTTTGTCTCAGTCTTTGGTTCACTTAAAACCTTTTGGTTTCATCGTAAAGAGAAAAAAGTTTTTTGGACAGGAGAAAATTTAGATAGATATCACAAGTATAAAAAGAAACTTCCGGTTGCTTTATCTCTAGGCTTTGAAGATAAAGACAGTTCTGATTATTTGCGATTTCCTATTTGGTTGCTTTATTTGTTTAGTCCGAAGGATACAGCTGAGGATATTCGAAAAAAGATTTATTCTATAACAGAGCAGAAGTATTTAAAAACAGAGTTTGCAACGTTAGTGGCTCGTCATGATCCGGGACATCTTCGTCAGGAAATAGTCTCAAAGCTATCAGAGTTGGCGCCTGTTTCTTCAGCAGGTGCTTTTATGCACAATGATGACAGATTATGGAAAGTATACCAGAATAATAAAATTCAATATTTAAGTCAGTTTCGCTTTTCGATTTGTCCGGAAAATAGTGATGCTTCGGGATATGTGACGGAGAAGTTGTTTGAAGCTTTTTTGGCAAGAGCTATACCGATTTATTGGGGGGCAGAAGGGCGTCCAGAAGAAGGACGAATTAACCCTAGAGCGGTTCTTTTTTGGGAAAAAGGCTGTCAAAATACAGCTCTTTTAGAACAGATTTATGAGCTTAATGCTTCTTCCAAGGAATTTCAGCATTTTTTGGAAAATAACCCTTTCTTACCTTCTTTTTCTGACTATGTAGTCGAAAGATTTGAAAAATTAGAAAAAAAATTGTCAGAACTTCTATAGAAATAACTTGCTAAATCTAAAAAGAATAGATATA
>CASDQF010000021.1 GCA_949282845.1 uncultured Alphaproteobacteria bacterium
GACAATAGTCAGAAAAAAATCTGATTATTGCCCCATTTTTTTTTGATTTTAAGGTACACAAAAAGCACACAACCTTGTATGATTAAAGTGCCTAAACAAAAATCAAAGGAGTGTGCCTTATGTTTAAAAATTATACCATCAACCAAACAACTTTACCACTAGATGTAGAACATTATATTCCAGAAACGGATGTTGCCTTTGCGGTTCACTCGTTAGTAGAAGCAATCCCGCAAGCGCTCTTCAACCAAATTGAACAACAGCTGGGACGTCCAGCCTATCACCCCAAAATGATGTTGAAAATTCTTCTTTATGCCTACACGCAACGTGTTTTTTCTGGCAGAAAGATCGAATTTTTATTAGACGATAGTTACCGTATGCGTTGGCTAGCCAATCATGAACAAGTGAGTTACCGCACGATCAATCGATTCAGAAGTCAGGAAACGACAGCTCAGCTTCTAGCAGAGGCTTTTGTGTTGTTTCGCCGTCAACTGATAACCAATCAAGTGATAGATAATGAAGCCATCTTCGTTGACGGTACGAAAATTGAAGCAGACGCCAATAAGTTCAGCTTTGTTTGGCGTAAAGCCACCACTCGGTATGAACGGTTGTTAGATGAAAAATCAGAAGCTTTTTATCAAACGCTTTATCAAGAGGAAATTCTTCCTTGCTTAAAAGAAGAAAGTCAATCCGATGGATTGACGAGCGACCAGTTAGAAGAAGTCGCTCATCATTTAGAAGCTGAACTCCATGAAACACAAGTACAATTAACACATGAAAAATGCAAAGAAAAGCAAAGTCAACTAAAGAAAAAAAGAAGAATGTATAAAAAATATCTCCGACAGGTACAAACGGATTATCTGCCAAGAAAACAAAAGTATGAACGGTATGCTCAACTATTTCAAGAACGAAATAGCTTTTCAAAAACAGATACTGATGCCACCTTTATGCGGATGAAAGACAATTATATGCGAAATGGACAGCTCAAGCCAGGTTATAATTTACAAATCGCCACCGAAAATCAGTATGTTTTGAGCTATGAATTATTTCCAAATCCCACAGACACCAAAACATTGAATCCATTTTTAGACAGTTTTTTAGACCGACATAAGGAGTTACCGGAGTACATTGTGGCAGATGCAGGGTATGGTAGCGAAGAAAATTACATGTATATCAACGATGTTCTACATAAAACTCCCTTAATTACATATGGCAGTTATCACAAAGAAAATAAAAAGAAGTACAAGGATAATCCGTTTAACGTGGAGAATTGGCGTTATCTTGAAGAACAAGACACCTATATTTGCCCAGCGAATCGTCCGGTACCGTTCAAAAATTATAGTCGCAGAAAAGATAAAGGTGGCTTTATTCGAGATTTCAAAATCTATGAATGTGAGGATTGTCGGAACTGTTCAGTTCGTCGTCAATGTACGCGTGCGAAAAGTGAACAAAAGCGAAAAATTCAAGTAAATAATAATTGGCGCTATTTCAAAGCAGAATGCAGAAAAAATCTTTTAGAGGAGAAAACTGGTTCGATTTATCGGAAACGAAAAATTGATGTCGAACCCGTGTTCGGACATCTAAAGGCTCATTTGGCGTTCCATCGTTTCCATTTGCGTGGGAAACAAGGAGCAACGATTGATATTGGTTTGGCACTGATGGCATTAAATTTAAGAAAATTAGGAAAATATATGGAGAGGAAAGTGCGCATAACAGAAAAAATAAGTTCGATTTTGACAATAAACATCAAAATCGAACTTATTTTCTTTTTGAGAAAGAAC
>CASDQF010000022.1 GCA_949282845.1 uncultured Alphaproteobacteria bacterium
ATACTGAGGAAGCACCAAACGTGCGACTTCTCTTAACCGACGACGAACACGGTTGCGTTTCACGGCATTTCCTATTTTTCGGCTTGTCGTGAAACCAACACGTATTACATTCTGAAATTGTGCATCTTCTGAACGAAAAAGGGCTTGTAAAATCAGACCCGAAGTCACATATTTTTGCCCTTGTTCAGCAATTTTGATAAACTCTCTACGTTTTTTCAAACGCACCAAAGATCCCATGGGAAACCCCTAGGTCTTAGGCACTTAAAACCTTACGGCCTTTACGACGACGTGCGCTTAATACCTTGCGACCACCGACCGTTGCCATACGGCTTCTGAAACCATGACGGCGAGAGCGAACCAATTGTGAAGGTTGATATGTACGTTTCATGGCTTTTTCTCCGTTTCATCTATTAATAAAATTACCCTTCCTTAAAAGAAGGCTTTTTATATATCCTTTTTTAAACTAATTGTCAAGAGCTTTTTTAGGCGACCCGTTGCCTTTCTTCCTGTAAAAAGCGCTGCAGCATTAAATCTCGCTCTGTTGGACTTTTTACTTCAACTAATTCTTCTAATTTCTTTTGAATTTTCTGTTGCGTTTTTTTTAGTTCTTCTGGCGTCATCATTATTTTTTGTTCTTTTTCTCGAGCATAATCAAAAATCTTATGAGCCGAACCATCCATTCCAAAAATCAAATACGGATTAACATCTAATTTAATATGCTCCCCTATTTGACGACGCATTTCACGTTTTTTTATCTCTTCTTTAGAAAGCTGATTATAAAAGAAAGCTTGATATGTATATTGATAAGATTTATCACGCTCGATCATAAGCCATTGAAGCATAAAACGAGCGGCATCTAGTTCGGCCGGAGAGGTGTTTGGATCTTTTTCCATGCGAGCAACAGTTTCTTGAGCAACAAGGAAATCTCGAATAATTTGAGAATGGGCTTTTAACATCTGACCAAATTCCTCGCGAGTTACTTTCCCATCTGATGTAATTTCATCGAAAACTTCTGCTGTTCTACTATTTTCATCAAAACTCGGAACATTCCGAATATCGATTTTTTCAAAATTCACTGTTTTAGGATTAAAATTTTCTTTTGTTTGACGAATAGGCTGTATCTTTTCTTTTTGTTCCATCACACCCTCCTCTTTTTAAACAGGTTGAATCTAACATAATTTACAGATAAAATCAAGTTGAGCCTTTTTTCAACTTTAAATCAGCTAGTTTCGCAAAAGGACTTTCTTGTTTAGGAGAATCGAAGTTTTCATCTTTAAAAAAGAAATCTTCTGGCAAGCCTTCTTTCTTTGGATACGGGTTCATTGACAGAGACAAATGCTCTAAAATTAACTCTCCGACATCTAATTCATGCCCTTCCAAAGGTAAGGGGTCCTCGTTCTCCATATCCAGTTCAATGATATCATTTTTTTTACAACTTCCAGAAGAAGGCGTAAAAAATTCTTCAAATTTCCCTTGAACATGTGTTTGAATTGTTTCCAATGTAATCACACAATTTTGTTTTAAATCGGCCTCAAAACGACATTGAACTCGAATAGAGGAACCTTTTGTTATATTAGCAGAAGCTGTCAAAGATAAAACAGCTGGGATTTTCAATCTTTTAGCAATAGCCACACATTGTTCAGCATTAGCTTTAATTATTAATTCTTTGCCTTTTTCTGGAATTTTATAAATATCTATTAAATAAGGCATCTCTGAAGATTGTTGCATTTTTTCTTTCCTTTTTTGTATTTTTCGACTATATCTTAAATAGATTATAAGAAAGAAGATAAAAATGAGCAAGATAAGTTTATTTTTTTGTGCTTTTTGTTGGCTTTGTTTAACAGCGTGTAATCTTCCGACCAATCAAGTCGGTGATACACCTTCTGATACTCGTTTGCATGCCATAAAGACAGGTAAGCACACAAAAGAAGATGTTACTCGTTTGATAGGGTCTCCGACATCTATTACTCTTTTTGAAAAAGAATCATGGCTTTATATTGCATCGAAAGAACAACAACGTGCATTCCTGCCGCCAGAAGAAATTGAAAGAAATGTTGATGTCATTACTTTCAACAAAGATGGTGTCGTTGAAAAAATCCAAGAATTAACCTTAGCCGATGGGATAGAAATACCCTATGACAAAAACGAAACAGAAACTTATGGAAAAGACTTAAGTATGTGGGAAGAAATGATTGGCAATTTTGGACGTTTCCCTGCCAATCGTGGACAAAGTCGCTAATTTTTAAAACGAATGCTTATGAATGATTATACAACAGATGATTTTTTGGGCGGTCTTGTGCGCTTAAAACAATTAAAAGACGGATATCGGGCAACAAGCGATGCCGTTTTATTAGCTGCATCTATACAGGCAAAATCCGGACAAAGTATTTTAGATGTGGGGTTGGGAACAGGAGCTGTTTCTCTTTGTTTAGAAGCACGCATTAAAGGGCTCTCCTTAACAGGCTTAGAAATCCAAGATGAAATGATAGAACTAGCCAAAGAAAATGCTGTTTTAAACCAAGTTGAAATGCAAATTTTAAAAGGAGATGTTGCTCATCCGCCAAAAGAGCTTATTGGTAAAACATTTGATCATGTCGTCACAAATCCTCCTTATTTTACAGAAACGCCTCAACGACAAAACAAAACAATTGCTATCGCACATCAAGAAAGTGTTCCATTATCGACATGGCTTCATTTCTGTATCAAAAAGGTAAAACCAAAAGGAACGCTCACATTGATACACCGAACTGAAAGAGTCCCTGAAATTCTTTCTATCCTTTCTGAAAAATTAGGCGGAATTATTTTAGTTCCTTTTTGGCCGAGAGCCGGAAAAATGCCAAAACGTGTTTTAATACAAGGAACACTTGGTTCGCAAAAACCATTTTCTTTACATCCAGGTTTTGTCTTACACCAAGAAGACACTACAAGATGTGAAGAAATTGAAAATATTATGCGTCGAGCTTTTCCGCTTTTTCGACAATAAAAAGTGTAATTTCCGGACTCGTTCCCAACCTGACGGGGAAACCTCCCCACAAACCGGTCCCGGAACTAACATATAGTCGTGTTGGCCCGACTTGATAAAAACCTTTTAAGAACCCATTATTTGCAGAAGATGCTAAAAGGTTAAAAGGCCAAAACAACTGTCCGCCATGTGTATGGCCAGAAAACTGTAAAAGAACCTGATGCTTTGCAGCGTCCGAAACTTGGCTTGGATAATGAGCCATCAAAAAACGGGGAACATTACCACCTATATTTTCAAAAGTTTTAGATAATTGCGGTCCGGGCAAACTAAATCGATTAGCACCAGGCATCGGTAAGCCTCCCACAGCAAAAGCTGTTTCATGATGAGTTAAAAGCCGCGCTTCATTCATAACTAAATCTAAACCTAACTCCTTAAACGCAGGTATCCATCGTTCCGGCCCGTAATAATACTCATGATTACCATAAACCATAAACACACCTTGAGCAGCTTTTAAGTCTTTTAACGGCTCTAAATCAGGCATCAGCTGAGCTGGTGAACCATCTATCAAATCTCCCGTAATCACAATTAAATCAGGAGACAAATCATTTACCTTTGCTACGACTTGTTTTAACCATTTTCCGTTAAACCCAGAGCCGATATGTAAGTCTGATAATTGAACTATTCGAAGCGGTTGCCAAGATAAAGGAAGTTCTTTCAAAACAACTTTTACCTCCTTAACGGAAGGAACCCGTAAAGCTTGCCACACGGAAAAAACAGCCATTAAAAAAGTGGCAATTAACATAATCGGCAAAGCCCCTGGAATAAAAACCTTAAATAAGCTCAACAGATTTAACATTATAACACCCAGGAACATAATAAAAATCCAGGCTTGAGCAATTCCAAAGAAAATCATAACACCTCTCATTTGCAACACAGGGAAAATGTTTCCCAAAAGCCAATAAATTCCCATTTTTTGAGAACCAATTAAAATCAATCCGGCTAAAATCATTTTAATCCATAAAGCCGCAGAAAGAGGCAACACCAAAGATTTAATAATGTAAGCTGCGACTAAAATCGTTAAAATTGTTGTTATAAAAAAGAACATCCTATTCCCCTTTGGATTAAATATAGAACAATCATATTTATTTTTTCAAGCCTTTTATCAAAAACTTTACAATAATCCTAGTTTTTGATACTCTATCCTTCATGATTGACATAAATGACATTACTGTGCGTATGGGCTCTAAAATTTTACTCTCACACGCCAGCGCCCATATTTCTGACCGACAAAAAGTCGGGCTGGTTGGATTGAACGGTTGTGGAAAATCAACACTATTTCGTGTTTTGTTGGGAGAAATAGGAACAGAAACAGGCTCTGTTTCCTTTCCCTCAAAAACTCGAATTTCATATATGGAGCAAGAGTTAAAAAATCTCTCATTATCTCTTTTAGACTACGTTTTACAAAAAGATACAGAACGAACACATCTGTTAGAAAAGCTAAAAGTAGCAAGACCGGATGAATTAGCCGACATTCATGAACGTCTTACAATGATTGAAGCTGATAGTGCACCTGCTCGCGCAGCCCATATTTTAACCGGTTTAGGTTTTAAAGAAGAAGATATTTACCGTCCTCTTTCCGAATTTTCAGGAGGATGGCGTATGCGTGTTGCGTTAGCCGGAACATTATTTGCCCCTTCGGATACTCTTTTATTGGATGAACCAACAAATCATCTGGACTTGGAAGCCGTCTTATGGCTTGTCTCTCATTTACAAAAATACAGAGGAACGCTTCTGCTCATCAGTCATGATAGAACCATTCTTAATACATTGTGCACCCAAATTTTGCATTTGGAACATCAAGGACTAACACTTTATAGCGGAAACTATGATACCTTTACTCAAACACGGGCTCAAAAACAAGAACTGTTACAAAAACTTGCGGCAAAGCAAGAACAAAGACGACAGCACTTGCAATCTTTCGTAGACCGTTTTCGCTACAAAGCAACAAAAGCTAAACAAGCTCAAAGCCGCCTTAAAATGTTAGAAAAAATGAAAACGATTACCCTTCTGACTGATGAAGGAGGAGCTCGCTTTGACTTTCCCAATCCGCTTCATTTAGCGCCACCTTTGATTTCGCTTGAAAAAGGAGCGGTTGGTTATAATGAAAAAGCTGTTTTAAAAAATTTAACACTTCAAATCAATAGCGATGATCGTATCGCCCTATTAGGCGCAAACGGCAATGGTAAATCAACTTTTGCCAAACTTTTAGCAGGACGTTTAAAACTTCTGGAAGGCTCAATAACACATTCGAAAAAACTGGCCGTCGGTTATTTTGCTCAACATCAGGCAGAAGAACTTCCTTTAGGACAAACGCCTCTTACCTTTATTTCTCACTTAATGAAAGAAGCCACCGAAACAAAAGTTCGCTCTCATTTAGCTCGCTTTGGATTAGAAGGAGAAAAAGCTTTAACCGTTATCGGGAAGCTCTCCGGCGGAGAAAAAGCTCGTCTTCTTTTTGCAGCCATGTGTCATGAAGCGCCTGCTTTGTTAATCCTAGACGAACCGACAAATCATCTGGATATGGATGCAAGAGAGGCGTTAATAGAGGCCTTAAACGCTTATGAAGGAGCGGTTATCCTGATTACGCATGACTTACATTTAATTGAACTTATTGCCGATAAGCTATGGCTTATTCAAAATCAAACTTGCAAACCTTTTAATGGAGACTTGGAAGATTATAAAAAGCTTCTTTTAGAAAAAACAACCGAAGAAATAGAAAAAACAAAAAAAGAAACAATCTCCGCCAGAGAAGAACGTAAGCGTAAAGCCGAAAAAAGAGCTTCTTTAGCTCCTTTACGAAAAGAAATGCAGCAGCTTGAATCAGAAATGGAAAAACTTTATCAAAAAAAGAAAAATATAGAACAGAAATTTACCTCACCTTTAAGTTCTCAGGAAATTACAAACCTACAAAAAGAGTTATCAACCATTGATAATCTTATTTCTTCTGCAGAAGAACGTTGGTTGCAATTAGGAGAAAAATTAGAGAACAATTAAAGTCGCCGGAACATATTTCCTTTACTTATGTTCGGAACGTCTTTAAACTGACAAAGTTCTTTAATTAAATAGGCAGCCCTCTCAACGGAATAAGTCTTATCCACGAAATCAATGCGATAAAAATCGGCCGGAACAGAGACTGCTTCTTTTGCCAAACAAAGAGGCTTTCTGCCAAAAACTTTTGTTTCACAATTTTGAGATAAGATATCATATTGCTCTTTCCCCTGTTTAATTTCAAACCACTTTTTACCTTTTAAACAATCTTGACAAGCGTTAGAACGAACACATACGGCACTTGTAAACAAGGGGACATCTTGATAAATAACAAAAGTTGTTTCAATACAAGCTTGTTGATCTAATTTTTGAATATTTTCCAAAGTATCCTCTATAGCAAAACAAGCTCGTGTCGCCCCTATTTCTTTAGCCATTGCAAAAGCTTGCGTATTCATCATATAAAGAGGTGTATCAAAACTGATATCTATTCCCTTTTTGGGTAAAATCGACAATCCCCACACATTTCCGATTTCCCATTTTTTATACCCCTGTTCCAATAATTTCTCTACGAGAGGAGCAAAAACCATCGGATGACGACAAACTGTCGGCAAAGCTAAACGAACCTTATTCTTCGGCAGATCTTTCAAAATATGAATATCGGATTGTGGATTCAGTAAATAAATAATCTCACTCATTTGTGATAAATCCAGCTTTTTTAAAAGTTCTGCTGAATCTGTTTTCACTGCAAAAACTTTTTTTCTCGCCGACAAGGCCATTGGTAAAGAAGGGAATACTCGCACATCTTTTTGTATCTCCAACTTTTGATATAATTGACGGCGTAATTCGTTTAATATAGAAACAGGCACAAACAAGGATTGTGGATTATCCACTTTTAAATCTGATAAATAAAAAGGAAATTGATCTGTTTTACTAAAGGCCTGTTGAGCTGCGTTGTTCGTTTTCTCGGGATTTTGGGCAACCTCAAAATTTCCTTCCATTTTGCAAACCTTATCCATAGCTTTTGCCTCTAAAAAAGAAGGCATAATTTTCAGTTCAACGCATAAAGGTTTTTTAGGCATAAAAGCTCCCGATTTAGGCTTTTTATAAGGATAAGCGCCTTTAACAGCCGTAGAAGAAGCCAAATAAATTTTTTCGCCTTTTTGAATAAAAGGAGCTTTGGGAGGTAAAGAAACTTCTACCATATCTCCTGCTTTAGCCTCAAAAACAGAACGCCCCGCAAGACGCATTTTTTCCAAAGAAAAACCAAAAGGCTTTTCAGAACCCGCGACATCAATTTGCAAACCATCATACCTGGCAATTGCATGAGTTGTATGGAAAATTAATTTTCCTTGAAAAGCGGCCTCAACTGAACCAATTTCAAGTCCTCGATGCCCTACGAAATCTCTATCAACAACATCTTTGTTTTTCTCGACAAAATGAAACTTTGTCCAAGGACGTGAAAAAATCTGACGGATATTTTCTTCACAATGTATATCTACGCCCTTTCCGTCCAAAATTTTTCGATAAAAATCAGTTACCGCCGCCACATAAAGAGCACTTTTCTTACGACCTTCTATTTTCAAACTGGTCACAGGCATTTTTAAAACATCCTCACATAATGCCATATCTTTCATTGAAAAAAGATGCCCTGAACCTTCTTTTCCTTCAAAGCAAGAACGGCATGGATATAAACATTTACCGCGATTAGCGCTCTTTCCTGTCTCCATTGAGGAAAACAAACATAAACCGCTATAGGAATAACAAAGAGCTCCGTGAATAAATGCCTCTGTCTCAAGATTTGGCAAGGCGGCAATTTCTTTGATTTCTTTTAAACTAAGCTCTCTTGCCAAAACAACTCGAGAAAAACCCAATTTTTGTAAAGCTAAAGCTCCCTCTTTATTATGAACTGCCATTTGTGTACTTGCATGTAGCTCTAATTCAGGAAAAGTATCTCGAATAATGCGAGCCACACCCAAGTCTTGTAAAATGATGCCATCAACACCCGCAGCACAACAAGCCTCTAATGTTTGAAGCAAATCTTTCAACTCCGCTTCCTGAATTAAAGTATTAACAGTCACATAAACTTTTCTATTCAATGAATGAGCATATCCAGTAAAATCTGCTAATGCTTCCGAAGTAAAATTAGTCGCTGTCGCTCGTGCTGAAAATTGTTGAAGCCCCAAATAAACTGCATCTGCGCCATAATAAAGAGCTGCATATCCGGCCTCGACATCTCCAGCCGGTGCTAAAAGTTCTGTTTTCATTTTTCTTTCCTTTTAAAATAAGCTGATTTTAATCTTTTTTCTTCTAAAAGTCAAAAAATATCATTCTCTTAAAAACAACTTTACTTTCTTATGATTTTTTCTTATCCTAAGCAAAACTAAAGGAATGTGTGAATGAAAGTCTCTGTTATCTCTGTTGTTTTCAATTTAATTCAAGCAAATCGTGTCGAAACCTTTCATCAGATGCTTGAAAGTATACATCAACAAACATATCCTGACATAGAGCATATTATAATCGATGGCGCTTCTACAGATGGGACAATCGAACTGTTGGAAAAATATGCACAAAAAGGATGGATTAAATATATTTCTGAACCAGATCAAGGTATTTATGACGCCATGAATAAAGGAGCTCAACTTTCTAAAGGCGAGATTATAACCTTCTTAAATTCCGATGATTATTTCCATAATTCAAAAGCAATAGAATTAGCTGTTAACGCTTTATCAAAAGGATATGATTTTTGTTATGCTCCCGTTATCAATCTTAATGAAGAACAAAAAGAACAAAAAATCGGAAAAATAAAATTAGAAAGACTACTAAGAAATATGCCCTTCCCTCATCCGGGAATGTTTCTTGTTAAAGAAGTTTTCAAAAAATTAGAGGGGTTTGATAAAAAATTCAAGTTAATCGGAGATTATGACTTAATTTTACGTCTTTATCTTCAGAATTATCATGGCATTGCGATTAAAGAAACTTTGGCGACTTTTCGCCGAGGCGGACTAACAGACCAAAAAGAAGAATTACATCATGAGGAAAAAGTTTACTTATATCGTAAAAATTATTCTCAATTTTGTCCTAATGCTGATTTTGAGAAAATTGAAAAAACCTATATTTTCCCCTTCTCTCTTTTAAAGAAACTTTATAAATGTCCGTCACCAGAAATTAGACACTCCTGTCTATGGATTGGAGCAAACTCTTTAAAAAGAAAGATATTGGAGAATTTCTAATGAGAAGAAAATTGATAAAAGCCATAACTTGCTTTATTCCAAACAAAACAACGCGTCACAAAGCACAGTCTTTTTTAACATCTCTTTTAACAAAAGAAAATGTTTCCTTCGTAACTGCACCTGATGCGCCTTGGGCTCTCGTTTCCTATTTAATAGACTGGGCTTTAGAACCAAAGAAAAAGAACCTTTTTCAATATCATTCTAACCGTTGGGAAAATAAAGAGCTTGTCCATTCTCTTATGAAACTAGGGTATAACGTCGATGTGATTTTTTATAAAAATCACTTCTTTAAACCTAAAAAAGATTACCGTGTTATTATTGACTTAGGTGCACATTTTAATTTTTGGAATTTACCATCAACATGCTTTAAAATACAATATCTAACAAGCAGTGATCCTTTCTATCAGAATCAAAAAGAACAACAAAGATGCCAATCTCTTAATCAACGTAGAAAAGCTTGTTGTCAACCTAAGCGTTTTTTAGATGATGCTCAAAAATTGAGAGTCTCTTTAGAAAAAGCGGATGCCGCTATTTTACTCGGAAATAAACACACACTAAGCACTTATCCTCCAGAATTACATTCAAAAATTCATCTATTAGATCTCACCGGTTCAGATTTAACGTACACAGCAAAACAAAAAGATTTCATCCCGCCCCCTTCAGATAGAGGCATTTTATGGATTGGAGGCGCAGGAGTTATTTTAAAAGGATTAGATCTTCTTTTGGAAGTTTTTTCAAAACATCCTGAATGGCATTTACATATTGCAGGAAAAATCCAGTCAGAAAAAGATTTTGTAGAAGTCTATCAAAAAGAATTATTTGAAACAAAAAATATTCACTGTTACGGCTTAGTTCAACCAAATTCAGATTTGTTTAAACAAATTTTATCAAAATGCGTTGCCTTCGTAAATGCCTCTGGCTCAGAAGCGACATCAACCGCTGCCATTACAGCATTAAATGCAGGATTATATCCTATTATTAGCCGAGACACCGGAATTGACCTACCGAAAGGAAAAGGTATTTATCTTGAAACATGCTCTATCCCTGAAATTGAAGAAACATTAAAGTCCTTTTTTGAAAAAGACATGACGCAAGTGGAAAATGATATTCGCTTTTTACAAAGTTACTTTACAAAGCGTTACTCTCGCGATAATTTTTCAAAAAATAGCTTTGCTTTATTAAAAAAATTACTGCATTAAATAACACTTTTATCTATAAAACAGAGGAAAAATGAAAATTTCAATTATAACGACATGCTTCAACTGTGAAAAATATATTGCAGAAACATTAGAAAGTGTTTTATCTCAAAAGGGTTCTTTTGAGCTTGAATATATTGTTGTTGATGGAAAATCTCAAGATAAGAGCCTACCCATTATTTTATCCTATCAAGAACGTTTAAAAAAGGGCTTTTATGGCAAAAATCCTCGTTGCGAAATGCATGTCTTATCAGAAAAAGACAACAGTATGTATGAAGGAATTGCTAAGGGATTTCAATTAGCAACTGGAGATATTATTGCTTACATTAATGCTGATGATTATTATTTCCCTCATGCCTTTGAATTTGTTGTTTCTATTTTTGAAAAATATCCTCACATTTCATGGATTTGCGGACGGCAATGTACAACTGATAAAAAAGGAAATGTCACATTCAACATGCTTCCCTTTGAATATCAAAGAGAAAGTATCTTAAAAGGTTATTATGGGCGTCAACTTCCTTTCATACAACAGGAAACTACCTTTTGGAGACGCTCCTTAATGCAAGATTTTGATTATAATCGTTTTTCTTCCTTCCGACTGGCCGGAGATTTTTATTTATGGTGGTGCTTTGCTCAAAAAGAAGAGCTTTATATTGTAAATACTTTTTTAGCTGCCGCACGAACAAGACCTGGTCAATTATCTGAAAAAATGTCTCAATATAGAGATGAAATGGCAACTCTTTGTGGTAAAGAAAAAACTTCTTTAAAAAACTTTTATTATTTTTGGCGTCAAAGACACCTTTGGCGAAAAAAAGATAAATATAAATTTCGCCATTCTGATAGAATTATCTTTTATACAAAAAAAGAAGGCTGGCATCTATCCAAAAAAATATAATCATATGTATGTATAAATACTTTTATAATTTTATTAAAATATTATATTAAATAAAGTAAATAATGTTTTTTTTCCTCTTGCTTTTCCTTTTTTCTTGATTATAATTCCTGTCATTATTGAAGAAAAAGGATTTACAATGAAAACTTATTATATTGTTAGTGGAGGTTTTGATCCTATTCATGAAGGACATATTGAAATGATAAAAGCCTCTCAAAGAGAATCTGATGGCGTTATTCTGCTTCTTAACTCTGATGAATGGTTATGTCGCAAAAAAGGAAAAAATTTTATGAACATAAAAACACGACAAACTATCTGTGAAAATATTAAAGGCGTTGTAGATGTTATTACCTTCGATGATACTGATAATTCAGCAAATGATGGAATTCGTAAAGCTCGGCAAAAATATCCAACAGATAAATTGATTTTTGCTAATGGAGGAGATCGAACAAAAGAAAATATTCCAGAAATTGAAATTTGCAAAAAATATCAAGTTGAAATGCGTTTTGGAGTTGGAGGAGAAAATAAAATGAATTCTTCTTCTTGGATTTTAAATAATTGGAAAAAATAGGATAAACAATGACAAAAAAAGTAGCTTTAATTACCGGCGTTACCGGACAAGATGGTTCATATTTAGCTGAGTTACTTCTTGAAAAAGGATACGAAGTACATGGCATGAAACGTCGAGCCTCCTCTTTCAATTCTGCTCGAATTGACCACTTATATCAGGATACTCATAACTCCAATCGTAATTTCTATTTACATTATGCAGATTTAACCGATACAAGCAATATTATTCGCCTTCTACAAGAGATACAACCAGATGAAATTTATAATTTAGCCGCTCAATCTCATGTAAAGGTTTCTTTTGATGTTCCTGAATATACAGCAAATGCTGATGGTATCGGGACCTTACGTTTTCTAGAAGCAATTCGTATCCTTGGCCTAGAAAAGAAAACAAAATTTTATCAAGCATCTACCTCAGAACTCTATGGTCTTGTCCAAGAAACGCCTCAGAAAGAAACGACACCTTTTTATCCTCGTTCGCCATATGGCTGCGCTAAGCTATATGCTTATTGGATTACAGTCAATTATCGTGAAAGTTACGGTATGTTTGCCTGCAATGGTATTTTATTTAACCACGAAAGTCCACGTCGCGGAGAAACATTTGTCACACGTAAAATTACTAGAGCTGCCGCTCGTATTCGCTTAGGAATGCAAGAAAAGTTATATTTGGGCAACTTATCTTCTAAACGTGACTGGGGCCACGCTAAAGATTATGTAAAAGGAATGTGGTTAATCCTTCAACAAGAAAAGCCTGAAGATTTTGTTTTAGCAACAGGGAAAACAACGACTATTCGTGACTTTTGTAATTTAGCTTTTCGAGAACTCGGGTATCAATTAAAGTGGGAAGGGGAAGGTGTTAATGAAAAAGGAATTGATGCTGCTACCGGAAAAGTCTTAATCGAAGTTGATCCTAAGTATTTCCGTCCCGCAGAAGTCGATTTATTATTAGGAGATCCTAGTAAAGCGCAAAAGAAATTAGGTTGGAAAGCTGAACATTCTTTAGAAGAACTTGTAAAAGATATGATTGAATCAGATATGAAAGAAGCTATGCGTGAAAAATTCTTAACAGGAAATGGTTATGAAGTTCTGATTCCTCAGGAGGTGTAAATAATATGGAACAAAATGCAAAAATTTACCTTGCCGGTCATCAAGGATTAGTAGGTTCTGCTATTCATCGTGGTTTAAAAAAAGCCGGTTATACAAATATTATCACTAGAACATTTGCTGAATTAGATTTAACAAATCAAGCACAAACCTTATCTTTTTTTCAACAAGAGAGACCTGATTATGTTCTTTTGGCCGCCGCAAAGGTTGGAGGAATTATGGCAAATTCAACCTACCCGGCTGAATTTATTTACCAAAATCTAATGATTGCATGCAATGTCATTGATAGTGCTTATAAAACAGGAGTAAAAAAACTGTTAAATTTAGGTTCTTCGTGTATTTATCCTCGTATGGCTCCTCAGCCAATGAAGGAGGAAGCCCTTTTAACAGGCGAATTAGAAAAAACAAACGAAGCGTATGCTCTTGCAAAAATCTCAGCTATCAAACTTTGTCAATACTACAATAAGCAATATGGAACGAACTTTATCTCTGTCATGCCGACAAATCAATACGGCCAAGGAGATAATTTTAATATGGAAACAGGTCATTTACTACCGGTTATCATGCGTCGTTTTCATTTAGCAAAGTTGTTGATGCATAATGATTGGGATGCGATTAAAACAGATTTAAAGCGCTATAAATTAGGTTGGGGATTAGATGAACATCTTGATTTTAACGACCAAAATAATCTCTTAGCTGCTTTAGAAAAAGTAGGCGTCTATTCAGATAAAGTTATCATGTGGGGAGATGGATCGGTTTATCGAGAGATGATGTGTTCAGATGACTTAGCAGATGCTTGTATTTATCTGATGAATAACAAAGATTATGATGAAATAGGTGAATTTGTTAATATTACAAAAGGTGATGATATTCAATTGAAAAATTTATTTGAATTAACAAAACGTATAACAAACTATCAAGGGAAAATTGAGTATGACACTTCAAAGCCAAACGGAACGCCACGAAAGATGATGGACGCTACTCGTATTAAAGCTTTAGGATGGGAACCAAAAATTTCCTTAGAAGAAGGCATTAAATCTTTTTATAGTTGGTATCAATCTTTATAAAGGAAAAAAAGAATGTATGATTATTTGATTATTGGTGCAGGAGTCACAGGTATTACTTTATGTAAAAAATTAAAAGAAAAAGGCATCCAAAATGTTGTTGTTCTTGAAGCAGGAAAAGAGGCTGGTGGCTTATGTACAACAAAAGTAATTAATGGTCATGTTTTGGATATTGGCGGCGGGCACTTTTTCGGAACGAAGCATCAAGAAGTTTATGACTATATTTTCAGCCATATTCCAGAAAGCGAATTTAACTTTATTCCTCGTGTTTCAAAACAATTAATTGGCGAAACAACGATTGATTATCCGATTGAATCCAACTTATGGCAACTGCCTCAAACCGAACAAATCTCTTATTTAATTTCGGTTATTCGCAATGGCGAATCTTTGGGAAAACCAGAGCCTAAAAATTATGAAGAATGGATACGTTGGAAATTGGGTGATAAAATCTGTGATACTTATATGATACCTTATAACACAAAGCTCTGGGGTGTCACACCTGCCGAAATGGATGTTGACTGGTTATACAAAATTCCACGTGTGAATGTAGAAGAAGTTTTAAAGTACAGTTTAGATCGTAAACAAGATGTCACAAAATTTCCTGCTCATATAGGCTTCTATTACCCTAAGAAAGGCGGTTTCCAAGCTATCTTTGATGCAATTTACAAAGATGAAGCTTCTAATGTTGTTCTCAATACACCTGTCACTAAAATGCAATATCAAGCAGACGGAACATGGCTCATCAATGAACAATACCAAGCGAAAAATGTAATTAATACTGCTCCTTGGCCTGATTTATTCAAAGCTCTGGGAGAGCCTTCTGCCTTAAAAGATGATTTTGCCAAAATGCAATACAATCGTATTGTTGTATCCTTGTATGAAAAAGACTATGACATCAATTGGCATTGGCGCTATGTTCCAGATATCAATCGCCGTTATCATCGTGAATTTTATATTTCTAACTTCGCATTTGATAGCAAAAAAAATGGTATTTACATTGAAACAAATATTAAACGTTTCCAGGGAGATGATCCTATTATGGGAACGAAAGCACTGGCTCATTTTGAAACACAAGCAGCTTATCCAATCCCTGTTATCGGACATGCTCAAGCAATTAAGAATGTTCTGGATTATTATCATTCTCAACATTTATTTGGCGTCGGAAGATGGGGACAATGGCAATATCAAAATGCAGATGTTTCCATGTATGAAGCAATTAAATTTGTCCAAAATATTAATATATAGAGGCGTCTAATGAACGCTCAAGTTAGTATTAATGACTTAAATTCTTTTGTCTGCGACTCAGACACTTATTATTTTGTCTCTCCTTATGGTCTTGGAGATACTCTTGTTTTGGTGGGGCTTCGAAAAGAAATAGAAAAACAACTAAAAGGAAAAATTCATTTTATTATTAAGGCTTCTCATACAATTATTATGCAACTATATGGGATTAAAGATTATACAACTATTTCTTTTACTAAGCAATCTCTTTTCCCCTTTGGAGAAAAAACTCCAAAACCACACCTAGGCAAAATATTTATTGCTCATCCTGATTTTCATCCATGGGCTAAAGACTTAGTCCGAAAGATGAAAAATCATTGTAAGAATTTAACTTTTCTAAATTGGTATAAAGATTTTCTAAATCTTCCTTTGACGGCGTCTTTTGAAAAACCTTTAATATATCCCGCTATTTCTGAAAGCTTAAAGAAAAAATTAGATCAATATGGCCCTATAGAAAAAATTGCACTTCTATTACCCGAAGCTCATTCTATTCCAACCCTTAAACCCTATTTTTGGGAGGAACTAACTAATCAATTAAGACAAAAAGGATATACTGTTTTATCCAATACATTAGAAAAAAGTTGTTTAATTAAAGATGTGCCAAATATTTCTTTAACTTTAGAAGAGCTTCTTGCATTATCAAAAACTTGTAAAGAAGTACATGCTTTACGAAGCGGAATATGCGATTTAATTGCTTGCATTCCTCATACAAGTTTATATGTTTACTATCCGACTGATAAAAAAACTTTTTCCGTTTTTTCCTTGAAAGTTCTATTTAATAAACACAATATTCAAGAGATTATAGTTCCTCATTTCAGTTTTTATAAAAAGAAAAAAATTTATTTATTCGGCGTCATTCCTCTATTGCGTTTTAAAGAAAAAAATAATAAAAAGCGCATTTTCTTATTTAACTTTATTCCTTTTTTCAAAAAGGAAACAAAAAAGGATAATTTAAAGTATGAAATTTTTGGATTTCCTATTTTTAGGAAAAAAAATGAAAAATATAAATTATTGGGTGGAATTATACGCTATGTAAATCACAAAAATTCTTATAAAATGAATATTTCTGTTTTGGGTATTCCTTTCTTTAGCCGAAAAGTCAAAAACAAAAAATTAATTATCTCTATTTTGGGCATCAAAGTTTATCATAATAAGAATTTTGGAACAGAAGCTTTTAACAACTGGATGTCCTTTTTACGTAAACAAGCCTATGGGCATCCATTCCTTTACCTGAATTATCATTCTGGTGAGAGCTATTATATTTTTAGTCTATTAAGAGAGCTCCAAAAAAAACTAAAACAAGAAGTTTTTATTGGTAGTTTTTTCCCTTATACTAAACAAATACTTGAAATGTTTGGTTTTTCAAAAGACTATATCGATACTCATTTTATTCATATCAAACATTTTACTCCTTCTTCCGGTTTTTTCTATAATGCAAAAGGTAAATTATTAAATTACATCACGATTCGTGAAACTAAGCATGGATGGAAAGATCAAGTACATGGTATTCAAACATTTACAGATGATAAAAAACAATGGCATTTTTATCCAATCAATCATGTTATTAAAGACTTCTTATTGTTAGACCAAAACACGCCTCATGAACTTCCCCATATTTCTCAACAAGCTATTAAAGAAGCTGAAACAGCATTCAAAAATTTAAAACTAACCCAAAATAAAGTAATATTTTTATCCCCAGAAACAGACTTTTTTGGAAACTTTCCAATAGAATTGATGGAGAAGTTAATCAACTCCTTCAGAAAACGTCATTTTGATATCGTTATTAATACGAAAGGAACGGCCTACGATACTGTTCTGAATACTCATGTTCACAAAATTTTCTTAAATTTTTCAGAAACATTCCATTTCATAGAACTATGTGGTCACTTAGTGGCCGGACGAAGTGGCTTTTCAGAATGTATGCAAGAAACAAAAGCTAAAAAATTTATTTTATATTTAGATCGCCATCCAGCTCACTTTTCATTCTTAGTTGACGTTAATAAATGGGTTCAGGAAGTTTACAGTATGAATCTCATTACACAAACAAACAATTTCCATGAATACTTTCAAATTCGACCGGAAGATTATGATTCGGTCATAAAAGATATCCTGGAAAAAACAAATTAAAGATTTATAACAATTTTAAAATATCTTCCAAACATCTTGGATTTTTTAAATAATCATATTCATGTATTTGTTCAGGATGAATGCCTGGTAATTTAAATAACGTATTACGTAGAATTCGATTATTATTACCTTGTATATCCTTATTATAAATCACATGAAATGGTGTATTTATTGTTGTTAATGTTTCTAAAAAACCACTCCTCAAACCAATAATAGCTTTAGCATAAGAAGCTAGCTCATACGCTTCTTCAAAATCTAAAAAACAACTTTTACATCCCTCTAACTGAGGTGAACAAGTTGTGTTTAAAAATACATCATATCCTTTTCCTCTCACTTTATCTATAAAATCTTGCCATAAATGATTAGGTATTGGAGAAATTGTTGTAGCCTCTGGAGAAAGAAATATAAAGCGATCTCTATTTAAATTCATCTGTAAAAAACGTTGTTGTACACCCCATTTTTTACCGAATGAAATAAATTGAGGCTTTTGAAATAAATATGTTTTTTCAATTGGAAGTCCCATCATCTTCATAATTAAAGAAAAATAATGAACTTTTTTAACTTCCTCACCATACCACATATCTATTGGTATAATATTTTTAAAATGAACTCCTTTTATATAAGATTTTTTCTCTATATATCTACAAACATGACGATAATTTTCATTTTTTTCAGGAAAAACAACAACATCTGCCCAAGGAGCATACATAGATATAATTATTTTTTGATATAACCGAGGAACAATAATTTTAGGTCTATTAGGCCTTTCCTTCTGGTAGAAATCCTTTAAAACTTGAGCAACTAAATATGTTTCTCCACTATTCACAAAAAGAATATATGCATCTTCTCCTCTATGTATATCAGCCTTATGAATCATCTGAGACAAGATTCTTTTATACGGAAGTGCCTTGGATTTAAAAATCTTAATTCCACATAATTTCCCGATTATAATATTATTTTTTTTCTTTTCTTTATATAATGAAATTCCTAAAACCTTACATATGGTTTTGTTATGTTTTCTTTCTTTTTCAAAAATAGGAAAACCCAATAAATACATTTTTATTATGTCATTTTTTGCTTTTTGATGCCATATAAAATGTTTAATTTTTTTGTATATAGAAAACTTTTTTTGTTTTAAAAAACGCTCTATATGCAAACCTAAATCTTCTGTTCTAGGTAATTGTTTTGGAAATACATACCTTTGCATGATTAACACATCTGGCGTCTCTAAATAAGTTTTTCTAATAAAAGACTGAGCTTTATGAAAAAAATCTTTTTGTTTTGAGATAAGAGAAAAACACTCTTTTTTCTTATCTTCCTTAACACAATATGTATAAATATGAAAAGCATAAAATTGAACAAGAGCCAATAAAAATTGTGGTTTTATCTTTTCTCATAGTCAGGATGCTTTTGAATATGTCTTAAAGCCTCATCATAAGCCAATAATACACTATCTAAATTTTTTCCTTTCGTCGTTCGGGTATTATTATCTCGATTAAAACGATAAAAATACGGCGCATCCGCAATATGTGCAATTCTCTCTGCGAAGCTAATAATATCTAATCCGAAAACAGCATCATTTGTATTTCTAACACCTTGAAAGCGAAAGTGGTTTTTCTGAAGAAAATCTACAGAACATAATTTATTAAAAGGATAAACATGGAAAAAGAAAACATCACCGCCTATTTCTTTCCAAGAAAAAACATCTTTTATGTATTTGTGTATCAAATAACTTTCATAAAAACTAGAAGGTCGAAAGCTTACACGATTATCAATAATATAATTTAAATGAGACAAAACAACATCAGCTTTTGTTTCAATAGCTCGATTATACAGTTTTTCCAACATATCTTTAGCATATATGTCATCTGGATCTAAGAAAATAACATACGGAGCACCACCGCCTGGCAAACGCAATTGATACTCAAACCCATTATTACGAGCCACCCCAGCATATTGATTTTTTTGCCTGATAACATGAATTCGACTATCTTTTTGACGATAGTCCTCTAAAATTTTAGGAGTATTATCAGTAGAACCATCATCGACACAAATAATTGCAATTTCTTTTAAAGTCTGATTAAGTAAACAATCTAGGCTTTGTGAAATATATTTTTCTACATTATAAATAGGAAGAATAACGCTTACTTTAATCAAGCCTTCAGCCATACCTATTCCTTTAATTTTTTATTTATTATTTCTGAATTTATCATTTAAAGGCGCAATAACCGCTAAGATTTTCCCCAAACTTTCTTGCTCTGTCGCCTTTGAAAAAGCATTGACATCTTTTGGAAAACATTTTCCTCCGTATCCAAATTTGCCATCAGGTCCAGGAACAAATGTATGCGTTGGATTGATATAACCCGACATTAAAACGCCTTTTTGAACAGTCTTATAATCTGCTCCCATTTTTTGACAATAGTCATATACAGCATTAAAATAAGTGACTTTTAATGCACCAAAAACATTGTGAACATATTTTGTAATTTCAGCCTCAATCGAAGACATAACCTGATATTTTTTACCAGGGAAAACCTCTTTGAGTAAATCAATATGTGCTGTAAAGATCATATCTTGATGTTCAAAATCAGAGACAGAAGTTCGCTCAGTTAAAAACTCTGGCATAAAATATACTTCTTTTCCTGTCTCTTTTGCCAACTGAGCAGAGGTCCCCGGCAAAATACTCGTCCGAATAAAAATAGGAGTATGATTCGGCAATCTTCTTAAAAGACTTTTATAAAGAGATAAATCTTGTGTTCCATCTTTCTCTGTTGGAACATGTAGGTTCATAAAAATAACATCACATGTTGATAAATCATCATTATAACCTTTAGGTGGATCTGATACAAATACCGTATGCTCTGTATGGTTTTCAAGCCATTCCTTTAAAGCACCTCCGATAACACCACATCCCACAATACCGACATTTCTTTTCATTTTTTACCTTTTTCTTTTAATGTGCGGTATTTTAAAAAGATTGCTCTTGGATGTCAACGACTTTTATTTTTACTAAAAAAGAAGGGCTTCAGTTAAGAAGCCCTTTTCTTCAACTTTTAGGATATTGTGTTTTAATCTCTGAAATTGTATCTTTCCATATCGTCGTCCCGTTTACTGCATCCCAATATAACATATCTAACTGATCAGAAATAGGAGGATACGCCGCCTGCCGAAGCTCAATATAAGTTGGCTCTGGTTTTACAGGTTCTTCTCCTTCAAAATAAAGTTTTCCATCAAAACCTGTCACAATATTTTTTTCTGTTTCTATACAGTTTTCTGAAAAACGAAAATCTGCAGACATTTTTATTTGTCCTTTTTCATCAATAATATAATACATCTTAAACTCCTTTCGCATAAATAAACTTCAACGTCACTGTACCTGCTGTTGTATATAAATAGCGTATATTTTGATTAGCTGAGACCGGCAAGAAAATTGCGAGATTTTTAGATGGTGCTGTTGCAGAGCTTAAAACAGCCATGCCATTTGCTGAATTACTCAAATAAACTTCCTGAGAAGCTGCAGTTGATAAACCTATCAAGCAATAAAATCCATTTGCAGGAGAATTTAAAACATGTTGTTCTCCGGCACTTTCTACAGAAATATTAATCACTTGCCCTGAAGGACTCCCCATTCCTTCATTAGAAATCTGAAGCCAATCTTCCCAAGCACCGTTTATAAAACGACGACGATAAGTCGCCGGATAACCTCCGATACTTGAGCCAAACGCATAAGCTGTTTGAACAATATTACCTTGTGAAGGAACATATACCTCAACATGATAATATCCTGTATCTAACGGATAATGCGCTGAAGCGGTTACCTCATAAATTCCGGTTGTTGTCAAAGTATCTAAATCACAACTGGTTGTCTTCATATAAAAAGGATATAAATTAGATACATTTTGTACAACTTCAGTTGCTTTTTGCGTCGCTATCGCTGCTTGTGTCGTAGCTGTCGTTGCAGCTTCTTGAGCATTTTCTTTCATTTGACTGACCTCTTCAGCCAAATCAGAAACTGTTGATACTGCCTGGCTCAGAGAAGCATCTAAATTCCCGATTTCAACTTGACTATTCATCAACGAATTACCTTGTGCATTCCAGACAAGAGCTTTATTAGCTTCAGGTGCCGGTAAGCTAAAATCAATACCCTCTTTATTTTCAAAAACAGGTAATAATAAAGAACGACTTAATCCGGAAGATAATTGTTGCAAACATCCCATTTGATAATCAAACTCATAGTTTAAATCAGCAGCTCGTAAAACACCTCCGGAAGCAAAATCTGTTGTTCGTTCTAAATCAAGTTCTCGTGTCAAAGTAATAAGTTCACCAGATGTCGGTGCTTCGTTAAAAATAACTGTTCCACCTAAACTTTCTTCCTCCTTCTGAACCGTATAACCTGTTTGTTGTAAATCACTTCCTAAATAAACTTTCAAATTACTTTCATCAAATATTTGAAAGGAAAAACTAAAATTTGTTTGAACACCATCTCCAACATATTGTATTTGAGGTGTTGTTACTTGAGTTCCTTCTTGGGTCATCTCTCCTCCTTTTCATAAAAAAAGACCCGTGTCACAAGACACAGGTCTACCCTAGAAACAAAATGGGTATAGCATGCTTCAGAAAAAAAGTCAAGGATTATTTTCCTATTTTTGTTTTAATAGTAGCATTTTCTAACAAATATCCTATTTCTTTTATAAGGGAGGGAAAAATGATTTTATCAACACTTATTATTGCTGCGGGTTGTTTTTGGAAAGTTCAAGCTGAATTCGATAAAATCCCTGGAGTGATCTCAACACAAGTCGGTTATACTGGAGGAAACTTAGCACATCCAACATATGAACAAGTTTGTTCAGGCTTAACAGGTCATGCTGAAGCTGTAGAAATTATTTATGATACAAGACAAATTTCATTTAATGAGTTGCTTGACATTTTTTTTAAAATTCACGATCCAACTTCTCTTAACCGTCAAGGAGCCGACTATGGCACTCAATATCGTTCGACAATCTTTTATCGTACGGAAGAAGAAAAACAAATTGCTTTAAAAAAGATTCAAGAACTCTCTAAAGAAGATTCTTTTAAGCGTCCTATTGTAACAAGTGTAGAAAAATTAGATCTTTTTTACCCAGCAGAAGAATATCATCAAAAATACTTGGAAAAAGCAAGTGGTTGTCATTGTCATGCTAAATAGAAACTTGGATTAGAAAGGCGTAAATTATGAGAGAAAAGAAACTAACTGTAGAACAATATTATGTTTTAAGAGAAAAAGGAACTGATCGACCATTTACGGGAAAATATGTCAACTTTAATGAAAATGGATTTTATTATTGTGCCGGCTGTGGTCATTTATTATTTAGTTCAACGGCTAAATTCAAATCATCCTGTGGATGGCCAAGCTTTGATGAAGCCCTTCCTGACAGTGTTGAATTTCATGAAGACACAACTTTGGGTATGCGAAGAATAGAGGTAACCTGTGCAAAATGTAAAGGACACCTCGGACATCTTTTCCCAGATGGTCCCACTGCGACAGGAAATCGCTATTGCATCAATTCAAGTGCATTAGAATTTAAGAAAAAAGATTAATCTCTTGCTAATTCTATTATCTGACCTGCGATGTAGACAACGCCTCCATGCCACTTTGAACGAAGAATACGACGTTGTTGAGCTTGAGGGTCCCATCGACGATAGAACATTTCCATCAAATTTTTTCCAATAGAAGTTTTCATTTTAGAGTTTGCATAAGCATAAAATTCCGGGACGAGCTCTTGAGAAGCTAAGTTATTTTTATCATAGTATTCTGCTTGTAAAACACACTGATAACGATCCATATCATTCACAAAATGAGACTCTGGCGTTTTTTGTTCTAGGAACTCCTCGAACAAAGGCATTAAATAAGCACATCCCGTTTCGTGAATAATACGTTCCATAGCTTGTCTTTCTGCAGCTTCTTTTTCAGCTTTTGGGACACAATCTTGCGGCGTTACATCACCCGCGTAAATTTCTGGCAAATCATGAATAAGAGCTAACTCATATACTCGCCTTGCATTAAGGTTGTGTGGACAATACATCATGGCCTGTGTGGCAACACCTAATGAATGTTCTGCCACATTCTCCGGATTTTGAACCCCTCTTAAAACCCAACCACGACGAGGTATTTCAGCTAATTTATTTAATAATTCCTGCATAATTTCGGCATTCTGAACTTTTTCTATCATCGCTTTTTTTTGTGTCATTTGAATCTCCATATATAAAAAGCATTTTAACAAAAAAATAAACAAAAATCAATAAATCGTAGTATTTTTGATTAAATTTCTTGTCAAATAAAGCATTATCAGATACGCTAAAAAGACTTTTGCAAAAAGGAATTTAAAGTCATGACAGCGTGGAAAAAAATAGGTATAACAGCAAGCTTTTTTTTAATTACTCTTCCTCTTTCCGCTCAGGAAAACTCTTTTCTTGATATAAAGCCTGTCGAAAAATTAGATACCCCTTCGACTTTAAAAGCTAATTTTCGCCGAATTGCCTTGGAGTTTTCTAATACCAGTGTTAGTCATGCAGAGGAATATCAAGATTCTCCCATTAGCGAATTCAACGCTGACAGTGAAATGCAAATCAATGGTGTTTTTGATTTTGTTCTAGAATATCAACAAAATCATTTTACTTGGAATAATGGCCTATATATGGAGTATGGGAAAACAAAAATTAAAAAAGCTAATGGAGAAAAAACATCTAATGAAGATGCGGATGAAATTTTAGTAACGACAGATTTAGCTCAAAAGCTTTGGAAAGTCCAAACAGCGGATTTAGGTCCATTTGCCAGCATTGGTTTTCAAACTGAGTTTACTGCAAATCAAGATGCACCTCGTAATAAAGTCGCTCGTTTAAAGGGCGGTTTAAAACTCTTTAATGGTCAATATCTGGAAGAGCTATATATTGCCATGGTTGGTGAGTCTGATTTTACGTATAGCCCAACGAATTACAAATCTGCTGCAGAAATTGGTTTTAGAGCGAATTATCCTATTCGAGAAGGCGTTAAATTCGCTGCAGAAGGTTATTTTAGGCCATATTTTAGCTTTAGCCAATATGAAGCGACAGATTTAAAATATGATTTAAATGTTAAAGCCAGAATGGATGTCAGCATAACTCAAACATTAGCACTAGCTCCCTATGTTTCATATCGGCTCGGAAAAGCGCGCGGAGCATCTGTAACCGGTAGCAATTTTATGATAGGTCTTTCATTTCAATATGCTGATTTATTTCATATCTTTTAAGGAGGAATAAAATGAATGAATTTTTTACGCTTAAAAACGGTGAAAAACTAATTATTAGAGAAACTCAAGCAAAAGACTATGAGGCTGTTATGCTCTTTTTAGATCGTTTATCAAAAGAAACCGTTTTTACTAATCAATATCCTGGACAACCTTATCGGGATAAAGAAAATTCTATTAGAATCTATGAATTACCGACAAATTTATTTCTCAGTGCTTTCGCAGAAAATGGTGAAATTGTTGGTCAAATATCCATTATGATCAACAAACCCGGACATCCATGGGTGGGCAGGAATGCCTCTTTAGGGATTACGATACTTAAAGCCTATTATGGCCAAGGGCTTGGAACTTATTTAATGCAAAAGATAGAAGAATGGGCTCGTAAACAAAACTTGCATCGTATTGAAGGACTGGTCCGCTCCACAAACAAACGTGGCATCAATCTTTACTTAAAGCAAGGTTTTGAAATTGATGGCCTTTTTCACGAAGTCGCTTTTATAAATGGCGAATGGCACGACGAATATCATATTAGTAAAATATTAAGATGAAAAAACTGATTTTTATTAATGGCACAATGGGTGTCGGAAAGACAACAACAGCCAAGTTACTCAAACAAAAAATAACCCCTTCTGTTTATCTGGACGGAGATTGGTGTTGGGATATGTCTCCTTTTCAAGTGACAGAAAAAAATAAAACTATGGTTATGGAAAACATTTGTTTTTTATTGCGCTCTTTTTTAAAAAATGATTCTTTTGAATATGTCATATTTTCTTGGGTTATTCCGAATGAAATTATCTTTAAAACAATCATCAGTTCTCTAAAAGATTTATCTTTTCAAGAATATCGTTTTACCCTCACCTGCTCTGATAAAGCTCTTTGTTCAAGACTTGAAAAAGAAATTCAAGCTGGGCATCGTACCAAAGATATTATAGAACGCAGCTTAGCCTATCAGAAATTATATCAAGATATGAAAACAGAGCACATTGATGTTTCAAATATCTCAGCGAAAGAAGCGGCAGAAAAGATTATGTGCCAAATTCAAAATAAAAATTTTTAAAAGGAGAAAAAGATGCACATCATTGGTCTAACAGGTTCAATTGCTTCAGGAAAATCAACTGCCAGTACTTATCTAAAAGAAAAAGGATGCCCAATTATCGATTGCGATGCTCTTGTCCATGAATTGCAAGCAAATCATCCTTTGTTAAAAACAGAGCTGATTGAAGCTTTCCCACAAGCTTTTACAAATAACCAATTAGACAGACAAAAGCTATCACATCTCGTTTTCAGCCATCCGACAGCTTTAAAAAAAATAGAAGACATGACAATGCCTTATGTGATGCATGAGATACAAGCAGCTTTAGACTCTTTCCGTAAAAAAAATATACCTCTTGTTGTTATTGATGCGCCTTTACTTTTTGAAACAGAATTAGATCGTTTATGCAACAGCACTGTTTGTCTGTATATCGATTCAAAAGAACAAAAAAGACGCGCATTAGCTCGACCTGGAATGACAGAAGAAAAATATGAAACTCTTCTTCAGAAACAAATGTCAGTGGAAGAAAAAAAGAAAAAAGCAACTTATCTCATTTTATCAGACACACTTGAAGGACTACATAATCAACTGGATGCCATTCTGACTTCTATTCAAAGCAATTATCATAAACCTTTAATTGGATTTTACGCAGGTTCTTTTGATCCTATGACAAAAGGGCATTGGAATCTAATTTGTGCAGCAATCCATCATTGTGATAAAGTTTATGTCGGTATCGGCGTTAATCCTGATAAAAAAACACTTTTTTCTCCTCCCGAAAGAGTCAAGCTAATTCATCAAACCGTCAATGACTTTAAAAAAGCTTATGAAATGAGAGAACTTAATAATATTATCTTCTCCGAAACAGAAAAATTGGCTTATCTTAAATTAAAACAAAAACCTGAAGTATTAGAAATCGTAGCTTATGAAGGAATGACTATTGATGCCGCTTTAAAAGTAGGAGCCAACACACTCCTACGCGGTGAGCGCAATACCAATGACCATGAATATGAAGCAAGGTTAACAACAATTAATCAAAAGCTGCTGAGTGTTCGAAATAAAGAACTTGGTGCGTTTACTTTAACGCCGGATAATCAACAAATTTTAGCTCATATCTCTTCCAGCGACACGAAAATGCTTTGTGAAAGTGGAGAATATATTGTTGCAGAAGAATATGTCTTCCCAACAGTTCATGAAGCTTTAATGGAAAAATACCTTCAAAAAGAATTTTTTAATTTATGTTCTTTTTTTAAAATTCCATCTTCGACTGCTTCAGACAGCTTTCAAGAACTCGTTTTAGCCTATCAAGAAAACAGGTCTTACCATACTTTATCACATGTTGCTCGTCAGTTTAACTTCCTTCAAATCTTTGAAAGCTTATCTAGTTCATTAAAAGCAAAAGAACGCGCTTTGCTAAAAACAGCCATTTTTTACCATGATTACGACTTAAATAATAAAGATATTTCAGCCAAAAAAGCCGTTGATTTCTTAAAAAAGGGAGAATATGGAAAAGATAGTCTAAAACTTTTATCAGATTTAATTTATTCGACAAACTTTCAAGAAAAAAATGAACTAACAACGTTATTACAAAAAATTATTTTCGATATAAATCTGAGTATATTAGGAACACATAGCGGCTATTTCTTATATGTTCAAAAAATTCGGGAAGAATTTAAAAATGTGCCCATTAAAATTTTTTCAAAAAAAAGATTAGAAGTCTTAAAAAAACTTCAAAACATGTCTCCTCTTTATAAAACACCTTTTTTCAAAAATATGTTTGAAGAAACAGCAAACGAAAACATAAAAAAAGAAATAAACTTATGGCATTCTTTTTTACATAAGGAAAAAAACTAAAAAGATATTTATGATTGTTTTTTTTCTTCTAGCATTTGTCGGTCTATCCAAAGCATAATTAAACCGATGAGATATTCTTGCTCTTTTTCAGTCAAAAGATATCCTTTTGAAAAATGATGCCATTTTTCAATACAGCCTCGACAACAAGTTGCCGTTGCATGCTGCGCAATGAAAACTGGATGACCACGCATTGGTGTTTGTTTCCCATCATTTAAAATAACTTCAGGAGCAATTCGTTTTTGAATAAAATCTTGTGCATGTTTTCGAATTGTCTCTATTCCTTTTTGACGCACATACTGTTTATCCTGATCACTCAAGTGAAAACGATTACGAAATGAAGATTGAGATAATTTTCTTAAAATATCTTCATACATTTTAACTTCTTGAATGCTCCTTTAAATCTAACTGAAGTTGGTTATGATGTATTATATTTTTTTCTTCTATTTGTTTTAAAAAAGCCGGCGTTATTTTATTTGCCACTTCTAAACGACTATCAATGCTGTTATCAAATAAAACATATCCCTTATATATAATACGTTCCGGAGCAGGAAATTGCTGACCTCGAAAAACAAGAGCACAAGTCCAATTTTCTTTTTCTACAAGAGGCATTATTTTATTTTGAATAAAATCCGTATAAGCTTTTGAAAAGTTCTCAGCCCGTCCAAATAAAGCGTCTTCTATAGCAACTGCCACCTTATGAGAAAAACCATCCATCAAATGCTGTTCCGGTTCAAAGATATATTGTTCTTTCTTTTTGTTTTCAAGTAAATATTGATAATAATACGGTTTCTTATTTCTGAGACGAATAGCTGTAATCTTAGCTTCCTCTGGAATACGATAAATCATATTTTCCCATTTATCAAAATTAAGAGAAATCGGTTCTATTTCCTGCCACCCTTCTCGAACAAGACCGGTTTGCAAACAAGGTAAAAAATCTGTGAGTAAATATTGATTCATTAAGTAGAAACTCTCTATCCCTCTTTTGTCCAAATCTATTTCACATGCTGTATGATCTAAACGAAAAAAAGGTGCTTGTAATTTTGTCTCAGGAAGATTAAAAAATAAATATATTTTTTCAGGATTCATATCTTCCTCTATCCGACTGGAACAAAGATATGAATAAAATCCGTCTATACCGACAAGCACCCCTTTTGTCAAAAAACGTTTTAAATCTTCAACGATACCTAAATTTTTAAAAGGCTGCCGACGCCCCCATAACATATATTGATGACGTAAACAAAATGTTTTTTCTGATTGAATATGAATGTCTCTAATCAATGATTTAAAATCTACAAGAACGCCCTCACGATCTTCGAAAGCTTTATTCAAAGTTTGAGCTTGATAATTTAAATAAATTCTTGGATCTGAAGAAGCTCTTTTTTTAGCATACTCTGTTGAAAAATAAGAAGCATCAAATCCCCTTTCCCAAGATAAACGAGTTCTGTCTGCATCCCATAAACAAGCGCTGATATAATCTACTGGTTGATGTCCCGTTGTATGCTGAGCAATTGCTCGTAAAATAGCCTCATCCTTTGAAGGAGATATAACTTCTCGAAAACAATTTAAAATTTGACGTGCCAAAGGTAATGCCTTTAAACCATGCTCCACATCATACCTGTCATCTATACGAGCACAATCATGTAAAGCGGCAGCAAATAAAACAGGCATAGGATCTTGATGAAGTTGAAAAGCATAATCTATGGCGCGAAAGACAACCTGATAAGTATGTGTTTCTAAACCATGGTATCCTTTAGGTGATTGATATGAATGTTGCTTTAATTCAGGTAAAATTTTTTCTTCAAAAAAAAGGAAATAATCTCGTATGTTTTCAAATATCATTTTCCACTCTTTTAAACGAAAATGATATTATGCTAAAATGATATTTTTGTCAAGATTTTTAAATTGTTTTCCATCATTTATTCCAAGAAATTGACTTCACATTTTAAGTTTTAATCCATACCCTATACTCTAAATGATTATCAATTTTTATCGGTGTATCTTCATAGCCCCCTTTTTCTTTCATAACAGATATCATCGCCCGATACGAAGGTTTATTCTCTGCAATGCAAGAAAGAAGAACTTCTTGTAAATTAAGTTGCTCAGAACACCATTTCAAAATCAATTTAAGCCCTTCTTTCACATAACCTTTTTGACGATAAGATGGCACAATTTCATAAGCAATATGCCCTCCGCTTTTCCTTAACTCCTCATTCAACTCATGCCGCACATTATAAACGCCGACAAATACATCATCATTGAATAAAAATAAAACCGTCGATGGAACTCTACCCTCTGGTTGATTATCTGAACAACATTCTTTTAAATAAATTAAATAATCCTTAAAATCCTTTTCCATAAAAGTAATTGCTTTCCTGACTTGATAAATATCATAAGGAGACGGATGATCCTTGATTTCTTGTAATCCTTTTTTTATTTTTTGCAGATTAATCTCTTCAGCTAAAAACAATTTCAACATTTTATTTCCTCTCCAAAAGAACTTGTTAATTATCATCTACAACACCGTTCTCTAATAATGCGACTTGTTTTTTCTCAGGATTAATTTGAGCCTGCACCCCATAAGGTAAAATAAGTTGTGGCAATGTATGCCCAAAATCCATATGAGTAACAACAGGCATATCTGAACGACCATACTCTTTTAAAACTGTCAAAATAGCCGTATCATAATCCGTATAATGAGCTAACCAATTCTCTCTATCTTCCTGATCCTTAAAAAAACCATTCCCTGGTCTTGCGAACAAAAGCCCGTTCAACTTTTCTAAAATTCCCTGAGCACCTAAACCTCTGAGCCAATACTTTACATATGAAGGTGATGGTCTTTCTTCGCTGATTTCCAGAAACAAAATAGCTCCATCCCAAACATCTTTAGAAGGCCATAACGATGTCCCATTAATACACCCCATTAATGCATCAAAACACCCTCCCAATAAATGACCTTGAACGACTTTTTCTCCTTGAATATACCGCCAAGGTGTTGAGGGAATACGAGGACGAATGGGCGCCGTTTGATCTGACCAATCAATCGTATCCACAATAAAAGCTTCACTTTCCGGTAAAATGCCAACAGGTTCTGACGAAAATAAAGTTTTTTTTGCATTTTCAACCATTATATTCGGAATCCCTCCGTTTTCAGCATATCCGAATAAAAGAGAGGGAGAATAAAAAGAACAAAGGCCTGCTTCAAAACACATGAAATGATTAACTGTCGTATCAGAAAATCCTAAAAACACTTTTGGATGTTGTCGAATAATATCAAAGTGTTTTTCGTTCATCAACTGCAGCAAACGAATGGTATCATCTCCTCCTATATTACACAAAACGCCTTTAATCTCAGGATTCTCAAAAGCTTCCATTAAATCAGCTAAGCGATATTCTGGATGCGCATAAACCTCTTCGGGCATATCCAATGCATGTGAAGTCGGAACAACATTTATCCCAAAACTCTCTTTAATCTGGCGAACGCCCTGTTCAAAACGATGAGGAAATAACCCAGCAGCTCCGAATGACAATGTAATAGCAGCTATTGTATCTCCTTTACGAAGCACTTTTGATTTTATGAGTTGCATTTTCCCTCCTTATAAAGGATATCATCAAAAAAATAATTTTCAAGAATTCTTAATAAAGAAGGAACATTTCATTTTCTGTTTTTAACAGATAAAAATTTTTAGAAATTCAAAAAACTTTTAAAATCAATGACAAAAAATAACGCTAGATTTCAAAAAAATAAGCCCTAGAAAAACAAGGGCTTAATTGGTCGGGGCGGCGGGACTTGAACCCACGACCCCTTGCACCCCATACAAGTACTCTACCAGGCTGAGCTACGCCCCGACAATGAAAAAACTTATATCACTCTTTCTCCTTAAATGCAAATCTTTTTTATAAAATTGAATTCATCTCACTCGCATAAAATGCCAATCCATATAAATTCGCTGCCTTATATGGTCTGCAATCATAATAGGATAAATAGAACGTTTAATCCCGGCATTTTTCATCAATTCCGTTCCTTTTTCAAAATACTGTCCCATTTGCGAAACGCTGTGAGCATCATCTGAAAGCACAACAGGAATCTGATACTTAGCAAGTAATTTCAAAATTCGATTAGATGGATAAGCTTCATCTTTTTGTCTCAAAGCACTTGTGTTTACTTCGGCTTTACCTCCACATGCAGCCAACAGAGCTATTGTTTCCTCTTCTTCTTTCTCCCACTCTTTCCCATACCCTAATCCAACTTTTGCCGGCAAATCTAAATGCGCCATAAAATCAAAGGCTTTAAATTTAATAGCCGAACGCACATTTTTCCAATATATTTTCAAAATCTCTTTTTGTTCCATAAAAGATGCTTTCTTCATATCATGTGTATTTAGCAAATGACCTTGGTAATTGACAAAATGTGCAGAACCAATTAAATAGTCTGGTTTCAAAAGATTGATAATACGATAAAAATCACCCTTCCACTGAGTTGTATCGAAAAAATCGACCTCCATTCCTTTATAAATAGGAAACTGAGTGATTTGTTCAATTCTCTTTATTTCTTGAAATAAAGGAAAAAATTTAAATAGAGCCTCTTCAAAGCTTTCAGAATAAATATTTTGATAATTTCTTTTAGATGCATACTCATAAAAAGTTGCCTTTTTTATATCAGGATGAACAATAAAATGATTGGCAATCCCAATTCTTGACCAACGTAATTTTTTGGCTTGCCGAACCATTTCTTCGACTGTATTTTGCCCATCAAAACCAATTGTATGCGTATGAAGTGAAAAATGCTGCATTTTCTTTCCTTTTTATTTATTATAAAGAATATAGCATATTTTAAAAACAAATCAATTTTTATCAATGCCACTCATCCCAACAGCAACAACAGACAAACAAAATATATCTTGACATGTTGTCCTTTTTTTAATAAAATGCACTCCTTAAATCTCAAGAAAGTGAATGCAGGTGTTGGTTTCCTGTTCATTCGGTCCGCAGCTTCGCTGGCAGGAACTATTGGGGAAATTATTGACAATAAAGGAAAAACAACATGTCAAAACGCATTAATGCAAAGTATAAAATTGAACGCCGCTTAGGAACATCCTTGTGGGGTCGTGCAAAATCTCCTTTTAACAAACGTGAATATGGTCCCGGTCAACATGGTCAACATCATGGCAAACCAACCGACTATGGCACACAGTTGCGTGCTAAACAACGCTTAAAAGGTTATTACGGCAATGTTTCTGAAAAACAATTACGTAAGTATTATGCTGAAGCTATTCGTCGTAAAGGTGATACTTCCGAAAACTTAGTGGGTATTTTGGAAAGCCGCTTAGATGCAGTCGTATATCGGATGAAATTTGTTCCGACTGTTTTCGCTGCACGTCAGTTCGTAAATCATGGTCATATTTTGGTCAACGGTAAAAAAGTCAACATTCCTTCTTATCTTGTAAAAGAAGGTGATGTTATTGAGGTAAATGGAAAAGCAAAAGAAATGGCTTTGGTTATCGAAGCGATGGCTTCTGCTGAACGCTCTGTTCCTGATTACATTACAGTTGATGAAAAAAATATGTCTGGTACTTTCGTTCGTGTTCCTAACTTGGCTGATATTCCATATGCTTGCCAAATGGAACCAAACTTGGTGGTCGAATTCTACTCCAGATAAAAAACCATCAATACAAAAGCCGCTCACAAGAGCGGCTTTTTTTATCCCGTAAAAAACTAAGCTCAAATTTCCGGTAAAATCCTTTTTTGAGGGAAAACAAGATATTTTCGTAAAATAAAATTACCAATTAAACCAATTAAAGTAGACCAACATTTACTCCAAAAAACTGAAAGCCCCATCCACATAAAACTATATGTTACCCCATAGTCTAAGCTTCCCATAATTAAAAGTGTCAAAAAATACATAAGCATCTCTATTGCATTATTCCACCTTGCTTTATGACGAAATAATATAGCGATACATAACAGATAATTAACAAAAGCTGCCATTAAAAAAGCAATACCGACAGAAAAAATAACAGGTATATGGAAAGCTAATAAAAGCATAAAGAAAATTAAATTAGCAATAGCACTCATACCGCCAATCAATAAATAAAGTAAAAACTGCATTGGTAAAGGAGCAGTCGGTGCTCCATAATGCAGAATACAGTATAATGCTCGAAGACCATCCTTATAATTGATTTTTTTCCCTTCCGCATATGTTCTGGGCGTATAATGAATAGCACACTCATAAACACGATAATGTCCTTGAGCTACATAAGTTGTCATTTCCGGTTCAAAGCCAAATCTATTTTCCTTCAACTTTGGTGCAATTTCTTGAATAACATCTCGACGAAACAACTTATAACATGTTTCCATGTCTGAAATATCTAACCCTGTAAACATATTAGAGGTCAAAGTTAACATCTTATTCATAGAAGAATGCCAAAAGGATAAAATACGCCTCATATCCGGACGCAAATAGCGAGATCCAAAAACAACATCTGCTTTTCCTTCCTGTAAAGGGATAAGCATTTGCTTATAATCCTCTGGATTATACTCCATATCAGCATCTTGAATGCCGACATAATCTCCTGTTGCCTCCATAAAGCCTGTTCGAAGAGCTGCTCCTTTACCTTGGTTTATCATGTGCTTTAGAACCTTTAAATGAGAGTACTTTTTAGAAAGAGAATATGCTATCTCTAAACTTTTATCTGTTGAGCAATCATCCACTAAAATAAGCTCTATTTGCAAACTTTTACTCTCTATTGCAAATACTCGCTTTACTATTTCTTTCAACGAGTTTTCTTCATTATAACAGGGCATAATTAAACTCAGTTTTGTCATTTTTATTCCTCATAATATTTATCTTGCGGTTCTTTTAAAATCAAAAAATAAAAACCTCCGCTCAAATCAATAAAATCTATCAACAATGGCGCTGTTTCTTTCAAAAAAAACGGATTATTTGTTAATATTGCTTCATAAACAAACGGTTGCGAAAGCGCTTGCTTATGATAATAAGGTTTAATTTGTATTGCTTTGATTTCTCTGTCTGGAATTTGCTTTGTTAAAACAAATAAAGGATATTCCCATGCATCTTCATGCAAAGCCAAACCCAAATGCTTAACATTTAAACGCTTCATTTCTTCTGGTACTTGTTTATAAATTGAATATAAATCAGGAGCTCTTAAAAAATAACTAACCTCTCGTTCTTGTCGAGGAAAACTTTTTGTAACGATTGAATACTCATATGGAAAGGCTAATATTAAAAAAACAAACAATAATCCAATAGCCCATCTACCTTTAATAAAACGACAGTGTTGCCAAACATAGATAATAAATGGAATAGACAACGCAAAAAAAGGTAAATCAAGACGTGTTGCCCAAGGCTGATATGTTGTTAAAAATGTATATAAAAAATATCCTCCCCATAAGCATACTAAATAAAGCAATATTGTTTTTTTGGGTCTAACCCATATAAATAAAATCAAACTCACAAATAACAAATAAAAAGTAGTAACATTTCCTGAAACGTCTTCATTTATCATGAAAGGATAAAATTGTGCACCAAAAGGATTTAACGCAGGATCATCTGCTTTTACACCTATTAGATTATGCACCTCTTTAACAAGAGGTAATGGATCAAAAATTGACAATTTTTGTGGCATTTGAGCATGCAAATACAAATTCTTACTCAGTGTTGAAATCATATGTCTCCAGGATGGATTTTTTTGAATATTCTTATTCACAACAAAGTCCGGATACTCTGCTAAAAAAGTTTTTCCCGCACTAACGGGATGTCCATATAGAACAATATTCCTTGTCCAAAAAGGTGTATTAACTATTATTACAGTAAAAAGAGGAACTAAAACAATAGAAAAAATTCCACGATGATATGTCTTTAAATAAAGAACTCCGAACCACAGTAAAAAAGGCACTGCAAAAAAATAAAAAGTCCCTTTTGTTAGCATACCACAAGCAACAGCAATGGAAAAAGCAAATAAATCCCCAAAAACATACTTACGTGTTATTTTAAGACCAAAATAAACTGAAGCTAAAACAAAAAAGGTACAAACTAAGTCATTTTGTGTCGTTACTGATTGTAACATAGCCATAGGTATCAGATAAAAAAGACCGCTCCCAATCATTGAAAGTTTTTTTGATAATTGGAAAAAACAGCAAATCAGATAAACTAGGAAACCTGATAAAATATAGGCTAAAAATTGAACAAGATTAACCAAATAATCCGAATTTGTTAGAATCATAAGATGTGTCATAAAATATTCTGAAAAAGGAGTAAAAACGAGCTGACGATCATTCATCACCGGATAAGAAGCGACACTTTCATTTTGTATCCAATAAGCACATCTAGCTAAATGATAAGTCATAGAATCGAAATTAAAAGGAGCTTGAATAAGTGCAGAAATTCCTAATAAGATAATATAAATCAACAACGCAAAAAAAATAAATTGCTCTTTTTTTGGCAATTGTTGTCTAACTTTCAATAAACCAACTATTTTAGTTTTTAGGCTAAAATGGAAGTGTGTTTTATAATATAGATAAATAATAAAAAACGCTAAAATAATACTCCAAATACAAAATATACCCGTTTTATTAAGGCAATCGAAAAAAGACAAAACTTCTGTACTGATTGCCACGAAAAGACAAATACTCAAAAAAAATTTTATAATTTTTTCCATGATTTTCTACCTTTTCAGAGAAAGTAAACTATTCGATATTTTTTGTCAATTTTAATATCAGAATCTTGACTTTCTTTTTTGATTGCGTATAATCGGCTCTTAGTTTTTTTTACAAATGGAGATTAAAAATGCCTGCAACAACAATGGATCAACTTGTATCATTATGTAAACGTCGTGGATTTATTTTTCAAAACGCAGATATTTATGGAGGTTTACAAGGTATATATGATTATGGTCCGTTAGGCGTGGAATTAAAAAACAATTTAAAGGCTGCCTGGTGGCGTTCCATGGTTTATGAACGAGATGACGTTGAAGGCTTGGATGCTGCTATTTTAACACATCGTAAAGTCCTACAATACAGTGGTCATGAAGCAACCTTTACAGATCCTCTTTGCGACTGCAAAAAATGCAAAGCCAGAATGAGAGCTGATCATATTAAAGATGGTAAATGTCCTAATTGTGGTTCAACAGATTTAACAGAACCTCGTCCGTTTAACTTGATGTTTAAAACAACGGTTGGTCCAATTGATGATGGTTCAAATTACGCTTATTTACGTCCAGAAACGGCTCAAGCTATTTTTACGCAATTCAAAAATGTCGTTGATTCCACCGCTCGAAAAGTTCCTTTTGGAATTGCTCAAATCGGAAAGTCTTTCCGGAATGAAATTACCCCTCGTAATTTCGTTTTCCGTGTTCGGGAAATGGAACAAATGGAGTTAGAATTCTTTGTTAAGCCAGGAACAGATGAAGAGTGGCATGAAAAATGGAAAGAAGCACGCGTTAAGTGGTGGGAAGAACAAGGACTAAAACCCGAAAATATTCATATTCACAAAATCGCAAAAGAAGATTTAGCCCACTATTCAAAAGCGACATATGATATTGAGTTTAAATTTCCTCATGGAATTGAAGAATTAGAGGGAATTGCCAATAGAACAGACTATGATTTAGGCAATCATACACGCTATCAGAATGAACTTAACTTAACTTCTCATGTTCATGAAAATAAAGACAGTGAAGCAAAACTGGCTGTTTATGATGATCAAGAAAAAAAATGGTTTGTTCCTTTTGTTATTGAACCATCTGCCGGCGTCGACCGCGGTGTGTTAGCTGTTTTAACAGAGGCTTATACTGAAGAAACATTACCGAATGGAGAAACACGAACTGTTTTGAAATTAAAAAAACACTTAGCCCCTGTAAAAGTGGCCGTTATTCCATTAAAGCGCAATCATCCGCAAATTGTTGAGCTTGCACATCAGATTAAACAAGACTTGCTAAAAACAGGTATTGGACGCATTATGTTTGAAGACAGCGGAAATATCGGTAAAGCATATCGGCGTCATGATGAAATCGGAACACCTGTGTGTGTAACTGTTGATTTTGAATCAATTGAACAACAACCAGCGACTGTTACTTTACGTGACAGAGATACTATGAAACAGGAGCGAATTGAAGTATCTAAGTTAGCTGATTATCTAAAACAACTGTTTATGTAAATTGTAAAAAAGCTCTCTTTCGAGAGCTTTTTTATTATCTTTGCAAAGCTTTTTGTTGCAGTAAAGCTGCCTGTAATTGTTGTCTTTTATTGACCTCAATTCGAACAGTATCAGCCTCAAGTGAAGAATGTTTTTGCTGATATTGTCTAACTGTCCGAGCAACTTTTGGAGAAATCTCCATTAAATCATGAATAGACAGATCAATATTATGTAAATAAGAAACGGCCGCTGCTGTTTGAGCCATTTCATTTTGAATTTTCATTTTTTCTTCATCGACTTTAAGACCTTTTTCTTTCCACTCATCCAACAATAGTTTTGGTGGATTAAAAGCCAAATTTTCTTGGACACTATCGGCCAACTCATCTAACTGTTTTAAAGTTTTCTCATCATAATACTTTTCTGCCAGATTACGAGCCTTACCTAAAATGGTTCCATCATAAGCAATTTTTCTACTGATTTCATCTATTTTCATTTCTAAACTCCTTTGCCGAAAAATTAAGTATACACGATTCCAATATTTTATGTCAATGTTTTTGTTTATAATAAACAATTGACGCTTAATTATCGACTTATTAAGATAGCTCACAAAAGGAGAAACCATGATTGAAGAAAACTTAACAATAGCTCTAGATCTTTTAAACACGAAAATAAAAGAAGCTTCCAATCAAATTAAATACTATACCTGGTGTGAAGCCTTTGTTCATGAAAAAGTTAAACATACACTGGATGTGTTAGCCGTTGCCCAAGAACTTCTATCTATGCGTAAAATTCCTTTTTCAAATGAACAAGCCGAGCGGCTTTTATTTGGTGCCTTAATGCATGATATCGGTCGTTTTCGAGAAATTCCTCTACTAGCGCAAAATCCTGCATCAAAACATGACCATGGGAAATATTCAGCTGATATACTTCGAGAAGAAGGACTGGCAGATGAAGCTATGCTATTAGCCATTCAACATCATGGACACAGAACACAAGAGCTTGAGAAAGATATCCTTTTTCTTCGACTTTCTTCAGAACAACAAACGGATTGTCGACAAATTTTTGAATTGATACAAGATGCTGATAAAATTGCAAATTGGCAGCTTTATGCTGATAATCCAAGCATGGTTAATCGCATTAATTTAGTCAAATATCCTCCGACCAAAGAAATTTCTAAAGAGATTTTACAGAATTTTAAAAACAACGAAATTGCCGATTACCGTTTTGCAAAAGGGTTTGAAGATTTCTTAATAGGTTCACTTTCTTGGATTTTTGAAATACATTGGTTAGTCTCTTTTCAACTTTTACAAAGACGAAATTTATTAGATCGCGTTTTCTTCCAAGCCGGAAAAGATATGAATGATCCTCTTCTTTTAATGAATTTACAACGGACCGCTCAAGCTTTTCTTGACTCAAAACTGGAAAAGTTAAGTCAAAAGGAAGCTTCATGATTGATTTACATACGCATTCAACAGCGTCTGATGGTTCCTTTTCTCCGGAACAGCTGATTCAAAAAGCTCATGAAATAAACTTAAAAGCAATTGCATTAACAGACCATGATGTTGTATCGGGTATTCCACATTTTTTAAGAGCAGCTCAATTTTATCCCGATTTACAAGCTATCCCCGGGGTTGAACTCGGTGTTGACCATTCGGCCAATATAGAAATTTTAGCTTTATTTATTCCGAATTTACTGCCCTTTCAACAACGAGAAAAAGAATTATTAGCTATTCGTAATGAAGCCAACCATAAAAGACTTGAATTATTTAATCAAATAGGAATTCCTCTTTCTTGGGAAGATGTTGCTCTAGATGAGAAAGGCCAACAACGCCGTTTAATTGGGAAGCCTCACTTTGCGGAGGCTTTATTAAAAAAAGGATTTATTTCTTCTTTTCGTGAAGCTTTTGATAAATACATGGGAGATGGACGTCCTATCTATGTCAAAAAAAATGATCCTTCTGTCGAAGAAACTATTACCTTTATTCGAGAAAATGGAGCTTTTCCAATTTTAGCCCATCCTTGTCACATAAATTACAAAGGAAATGATTTATTTGAGCTCATAAAAGATTTACAATCAAAAGGATTAATGGGAATTGAGGTCTATCATTCTGATCATACGATAGAACAAACAAAACAATATTTAGAAATAGCTCATACACTTCATCTTTTAATTTCTGGAGGCTCTGATTTTCATGGTGCTCCACATCCAGACGTGCAATTAGGAATAGGGAAAGGAAATCTTTCAATTCCTGACGATCTTTTATTACAATTTCAAAATACATAGGAACTTGAATTCATTCATTGCCTCTCCCATATAGAAGGGGGGAGAAAATGGCATATTTGTATCTTATCTTATCAGGCATTTTGTTTGGAGGTATCGTATTCGGTGGAAAAATTCTGATGAATATGGGAGCTTCTTTATTTGAAGTAATGCTCTATCCTGAAATTTTATCTTTGTTGGTAATATTATATCCTGCTCGACGTGATTTTAAAAGATTCTTGAAAATTCCTCTGAAAATCATTTTTCTTCTCATGTTTTCAATGCTTATGATTAACTTAGGTGAATTCATGCCAATTATTCTAAATATTCCGGTCTCTCTTATCGTTTTAATTCTTTACTTACAACCCTTATGGACAATTTTAATTGAGCAATTTTATTTTCATAAAAAGCAACCCAAAATAGACTGGATTTTAGTTGCTATTATGTTAATTGGTATGATTATTTTAGTTAATCCATTCAATGATAAGCAATTCTCCACGCCAGGTATTATCTCTTCTTTTTTAGGAGGCTTAGGCCTTTCTTTATGGGTTTTCATAACCCGCCATTTAAGACTACAAGGCATTTCAATTTATGGAACTTTTCTAGCTACTAACATTTTCTCTATTTTACCTATCCTTTTTTTATTTTCCCTTGCAGAATTAACATATCAAAATCTAACGCTTCGTATACTCAGTTTTGATTTGCCACCCTTATTATGCGATGCTTTTATCTTTTACAGTATGATTATTTTTACACTACCTAACTTGCTTTTATATAAAGCCAGCGTTTCTATTTCCGCCACAACTGTTGGAATGGTTTTATTGCTAGAACCCGTTACGGCTGTTATTTTAGATGTCTTATTTTTTTAAAGCCCCTTAACATTAAATATCATCCTTGGAGGTCTTCTCATTCTAGGAGCAAATATATATCTTATTCTAGAAAAGAAAAGTCAAGTTCATTAGCTTTTAGAGGGCATAAAAAAGATAGTTACCTCATACAATGCTAAAAGCGGCAAGGCTAAACAGAGCTGACTAACAACATCAGGCGGCGTTAAAATAGCGGCAACAATAAAAATTAAAACAATAGCGAAACGTCTAAATTTAATCAAAGATTGAGCCGTCAGAATACCGACTTTTCCAAGAAGGATTAAAATTAATGGCAGCTCGAAAGCCATACCGAAAGCCGTTAAAAGCCCTGTGGTCAAAGACAAATATTCTGACATTTTAGCTTCTAATTGTATCGGTAGCATTGTATCGGGCATTTGAAAACCCAAAAAAAACAAATACGCCATAGGTAATACAACCCAATAAGCAAAAAGAGCACCAATTAAAAACAAAATCGGAGCAACAAAAACAAAAATCATAAAGGCTCGTTTTTCATGAGGAAAAAGTCCCGGACATACAAAAGCAAAAACCTCATAAGCGAGAATAGGTATAGATAAGAAAAAACCAGCGAACAAAGAAACTTTAAAAACCGTCATGAAGCCTTCAGCTACGCCTGTATAAATCAAGCGATGGGTGCTATCTGTCTGCTTCATTGCAACAGCAAGAGGTCGCATTAAAACATCCAACAACTCTTCTTTAAAATAAGAAGCTAGGAAACTTAAAATGACAAACGAAACCGCCCAAATTAATAACCGCCACCGAAGTTCATTAAAATGAGCCCCTAAAGTATCGGCTTCATTTATCCTCTTCTTTCCCAATGTCTTCTATCTCCTGTTTCAGACGGCGCCAGTAAGATGACGCATTACCTGCGAATTGACCAAGTGTATGCATAAAACCGGCTGCTTGCTTTGGACCAATAACCAGCAAAGCCACACCAGCAATAACGATTAGCTCCCAAAAACCAATTCCGAACACTTAGGCCTTCTTTTTAGTTGAACCTTTAGCTGAAGCTGTTTTTTTTGTTGTCGCTTTCTTAACCGCTGTTTTTGTCGAAGTCTTACGAGCTGTTGTTTTCTTTGTTGCTTTCTTCTTAGCTACTGATTTTTTCACCGTAGACTTAGCAACAACTGGCTCAGCTGAAACTTTCTCTAACTTCTCATATACAGAAACAGGTTTTACAGGTTCTTCTTCTCCCTCTTTCAGTCCTTTCTTAAAAGAGTTAACACTCGACCCTAAAGAACGTGCTAATTTAGGAACTTGAGCCCCTCCAAAAATAATTAACACAACCAGTAAGATCAATAAAAGCTCTGTATGACCAATCATTTTAACCTCCTTTTTAGATCAACCAACTTATAATGCGTAATAACCCTGTTCTCATCCATAGCATATAATGCCCTATAATGTCTAGATTTAGATGTAAAATTCGTCCCAAATAAGGCAAACCTATTAATAAAAACAAAAATAATAAAAATCCATATTGTTCTGTCTTTGCATATTCTCGAGCCCACTTGTCCGGTAAAATAGAAGCAATAATACGACCTCCGTCTAAAGGGAGCATTGGAAATAGATTAAATGCGCACAATGAAATGGAGATGACAAAAAGAGCCTCGAAATTTCCCCTCACCCATCCAAATAAACCTTTTGCCGGTAAATATTTTTCAAACAAAGCTAAAACGAAAATAGCTCCGATAGCCAATAAAAAATTCATCAACGGACCGGCAAGAGCAACTAATCCCATATCTCTTTTTGGGTCTCTTAAAGCTTCAAAGCGAACCGGAACTGGCTTAGCCCATCCAAACATAAAAGGAGAATGAGATAAAAATAAAATCGCCGGTATAAAAATACTTCCTATCGGATCAATATGATGCAGCGGATTAAGTGTTAATCGCCCTTCTTTTTGTGCCGTATGATCTCCTAATTTCAAGGCAACCCAACCATGCGCCAATTCATGCAAAACAATTGCTAAAAAAAGCGGAATAATAAACATAGAAAAGTTCATTAAATCAAACATATAATAAAGCCTGCCCTTGCTGCAATCGCTTCAAAGCTTCTTCTGAAAGATATGGTATACTCTCTGCAATCTTTTTCATTTCGTCCAAGATACCATTACAATGCAATACTGCATCACATCCTGCTTGAACAGAAGCAATTGTATTATCAACAATATTCCCTTTAAGAGCTCCCATTGTAATATCATCACTAATTAAAAATCCCTGAAAACCTATTTTCTCACGAATAAAACGAAGGACTGTTGGAGAAAGAGTTGCCGGCAACTCTGTATCTAACGCTTCATATAATACATGAGCCGTCATCCCCCAAACAGGTTGTTGAATTTGTTGGAAAGGATAAAAGTCTTTTTCCAATTCTTTCAAATTAGCTTTAACAATAGGCAAATAATGATGAGGGTCCGTTGTTGCCCGACCATATCCAGGCAAATGTTTAATGATCGGCATTAAACCTTGAGACAACATTTCCTGAACAGCCTCTTTTGCTAATACAGAAACTATTTTTGGTTCATTCCCGAATAAGCGTTTCCCCATAACATCATGGACATTAGGACTAGAAACATCTAAGCAAGGCCAACAATCAACATTTATACCTACATTCAAAAGCATTTTAGATAGCTTTTGAGCATGAATACGAACGCCTTCTATTCCTTTTTCTGGAGATTGAAGATACCAATCCCCGTAAGTTTGTGCGAATGGCAACCCTTCCCAATAAGGCGGCCATAATCTCTGAACTCTTCCTCCTTCTTGATCAACCAAAATAGGAACATTCTCTCGCTCTACACAAGCTCTTAAATCTGTTGTTAAGCTCTTTAACTGCTCTGGATCCTTAACATTTCGATCAAAAATAATAAACCCCAACGGATTAACTGAATGAAAAAAGTCTGCTTCCTCTGGAGAAAGCGTTAATCCTCTAACCCCAAAGATAACAGACTTAATTTCTTTCATAAAACTTCCTTATTTTGTCAAGCTACAATCTTGCTTACGAGCTTTTAATTTATCACATAAAGCCTTTGCATCATTTCTATCTTTGAAATTACCGACTCTCAGACGATAGAAAGTTCCCTTACCTGGAATTTGAGCTTCCACGACATCATGAGGTAAACCAGACAACAAAGCTGAATGAGCTTTTAAAATTTTAGGCCAAGCTTTTTCTGCACCATTTTTAGAAGGCAAAGAAATCAGCTGAACATGCCAAGCATTCTGAGACAATCCAGAAACATTGGTTTGAGCTGTTTTCACAGAAGTTGTATCAACTGAAGCTTTTTTAGCCACGGGAATCGGAGCAACTGGAGCTTTTTGTTCAACTGGCTGAGGCTTAACTGCAGGAACAGAGACTTGCATTGACTTTTCTTTTAAAGACAAAACTTCTAACTCCATCTGATCTGAACTTTCTGGAACAAAAGTTGGCGCTCCCAAGATTTGACCTTCTTTGGTTGGGATTTCAACTGGTTTTGGTTTTTCCTCTACAACTGGAGCCAAAGGTTGTTCAGTTTCAGGAAACAATCTTTCAACTTTTGTATCCATATCATCTGTTCGCATCCTTTTATAAACAAGCTTATCTTGATCCGGTATTTCCATTCCGCCAGGTTCTGCCGGGCGTTCTTTAATCGGTTCAGCATTTCCCGTAATTGTCACAGGAGCCATTTCTTCATCATCTTTGCCGCCAAAGAAGAAAGCACTTGCTAAAATAGCGATCAGGACACCAATTAAAATCCCGATACCGATTGCATGAAAGCGAAGAGACATAAAAGCTTTATCAGCTTCTTCAGTCTCAGGAAGAGAACCTGTTATCCGTTCTTTATATTCAGCCCTAAAATCATAGGGGGTTTCAGAAAATTCATCATCATTTTCTTCTTCTAAAGATGAAAGGGGTTCTTTTTTTTCTTCATCATCATCAAATAAGTTCATTCTACATCTCCTTTGCCGGGACCACACCAAAAATAGATAAGCCAGCTGCGATAACATAAGTTACAGCCATAATTAAAGCCAATCTAGAACGAGATAATTCTTTGTTTTTCTCATCTAAAAAACGCATTTGAACATCATCTCGTCCTTTGTTCCACAATGCATGAAAAGCAGAAGCCAAATCATATAAATAATAAGCTATCCGATGCGGCTCATTGGCTTCTGCAGCCAATTCCACTTGTCTTGGAAAAGCTGACAATGTCCGAATAAGAGCTATTTCAGTTTCATCTGTTAATAATGTCATATCTGCTTTTTCCAGTCCTTCCAAAATATCTGCTCCAAACATTTCAGCTGCATGCCGAAAAACAGAATGGGCACGAGCATGAGCATATTGGACATAAAAAACGGGATTATCTTTCGATTGTTCTTTGACTTTAACAAAATCAAAATCCAACTGGCTGTCATTTTTACGCGTAAGCATGAAAAAACGAGCAACATCTTTACCAATTTGATTTAAAAGATCGGCAAAGCTCACAAAAGTTCCAGCCCTTTTTGACATCTTCAGCGGTTGACCATTTTGCGTAAAATTAACCATTTGAACGAGTTTAATATCTAAATCGGCCTCACCATTTGTCACGGCTTTTACTGCTGACTTCAAACGTGTCACATAACCGGCATGATCAGCACCTAAAACCATAATCAGTTTTTTAAATCCTCTGGAAAACTTATCATATTGATACGCAATGTCTGGTGTAAAATAGGTATAAGTTCCATCCGAACGCATTAACGGACGATCAGCTTCATCTCCGAATTCCGTTGATTTAAATATCGTCATTTCCTGAGGCTCCCAATCTTCCGGAGCTTTAGCACTTTTAGGTTTTTCTAATATTCCTTTATATATTAAATGACGACTTCTAAGAATATCCAAGGCCTTTTCAATACCTCCGGACTCTTTAATCGCTCGTTCAGAAGAAAAAACATCAAAATGAATCCCTAATAAATCCAAATCAGCTTTAATCAGTTCCATCATTTTTTGAACAGCGATATCTCGAAAATAATCATGGCAGTCTTTTTCTTCCACATTCATCCATTTATCGCCGTCTTTTTCAGCAATATAAGCACCGACAGGCTTTAAATAATCTCCCGGATAATATCCCTCAGGTATTTCACCAATATCTTCACCCATTGCTTCTCGATAGCGCAAATAAGCTGAACGAGCCAACTTATCAACTTGTGCGCCGGCATCATTCATATAATATTCTCGAGTAACATCAAAACCTGCTTTTTGTAACAATCCAGCCAAAGCATCTCCAAAAATAGCACCACGCGAATGACCAACATGCATTGGACCAGTTGGGTTAACAGAGACAAACTCCACATTGACTTTCTCTCCACCACCCATATCAGAGTCTCCATAACGTTCTTTTTCTAAAAGAACTGTCCGTAATTGTTGATACCAAAAAGAGTTAGATAATTTAAGATTGATAAATCCGGGACCCGCTACTTCAACTGTTTCGACGGATGGCAATTTCTGCAACTCTTCTGCCAATAATGAAGCAAAATCTCTGGGTTTCATCTGAAGCTGTCCCGCCACCACCATTGCTACGTTTGAAGCAACATCTCCATGAGCAGAATCACGAGGAGGCTCTGTCGTCATCCGAGACAAATCCGGCATATGATTGATTTTTTTATCTTCTGCTAACTTTTGAATAGTTTGCTGAATGTCACTTTTTAAAGCGGTAAATATATTCATTTGAAGTCCTTTCCTTTCCTTCAAAATAATCGAATTTTAAAACAAATACAAGAAGATTTTATTAAGAAAAAAATAAAAAAATAACCTAAATTGAAAAACTTTCACCTAAATAAATTTTTCGAACTCGCTCATCTGCAACGATTTCATCAGGTACACCTTCTTTTAACATAATACCGTCACTCAAAATATACGCACGATCTATAATCCCTAATGTTTCTCTCACATTATGATCTGTGATTAAAACACCCAAGCCTCTATTTTTTAAATGAGCGACTAAATCACGAATTTCTGCCACAGCTATAGGATCAATACCGGCAAGAGGCTCATCCAATAGAATAAAAGACGGATTCGAAGCCAAAGCCCTTGCAATTTCCAATCGACGTCGTTCACCTCCTGACAATGCCTTAGAAGGAGCTTGACGTAAATGAGAAATAGAAAATTCACCTAATAATGCATCCAACCGTGCTTCTCGAGCTGTTGCATCAGCTTCGACAACCTCTAAAACTGCCATAATATTTTGTTCTACTGTTAACCCTCTAAAAATAGAAGACTCCTGCGGTAGATAACCTATGCCCAGTCGAGAGCGTTGATACATTGGCAAAGATGTAATATCAATTCCATTTAATAAAATCTGACCAAAATTAGGTTTAATCAATCCTGTAATACAGTAAAAACATGTGGTTTTCCCAGCACCATTCGGTCCTAACAGACCAACAGCTTCTCCTTGATGAACAGATAAGGAAATATCTCGAAGAACCGTCCTATTCTTATAAGATTTTCCAATATTTTTAGCAATCAAACCACGTTCTTTTTTTATTTCCATATTTGTCCCCAGACTCGCTGTTTACTTTACTTTATCTTTTTTTATCTGAGTTGGCAACAAAATCCCACGTACACGACCGCCTGTATTAGGAAGCTTTCTATCAACCTCTAACTGACTGGAACCTTTTTTCATATCAACAACAGCTCTATCGCCACTCATCTCTCCTTCTTGACGTTCAACATGAACAGCTCCTGTAATAAAAGCCTTTTCCGTTACCATGTTATAAAAAGCATCATTTCCTGTAATCGTTTCCGTTGGTGTCACAATTTTCACATGCCCGACAGCTTTTATTGACTGCAATTCATATTTACCTCTTGTGACTTCCTCATAAAAACCGATAATTTTATCCGCATAAAGTTGATTGTCTGCTCGTGTTAAAACAGCATTACCTTTAGCTGTCAGCGTTTTTTCTGTTTGCCGAACCTCAAGGCCTTTTTGGCTTGTCACAATAACTGTTTCCCCTGCTTCAGGTTGTTTTACGATAAGCTTTGAATTACCAAAAAAATCTATTTTATCCCCATTATCCCACATCTTAAATCCCTCGGCAGCCAAAGACCCCTTCGGACCTTCTATAGCGATAGGATATGAACTTTCTGCTGATTTTTTCTTATGATACAAAGTGACATGCGACAAATTTCCCTCATAGCCATTATCAGTCGTAATTTTCACTTTATCATTAAATACCAAAATCTGTGTTCCTTGGTAAAATAAACCGAAAGGAGAAGAAGTTAATATCTTAACTCCAGAATTTAAAGTCATTTCTCCTTTAGGATTATCCATACGAACTAATTGTTGATCAGGATCTGTCTCTAAAACTTTTTCTGATACAATCGTAAAAGGTTGTCCTTTTTCATCTTCTGAAAAAAATTGCACTTTTGTCATGTCAATGTTCGCTTTTGTAGAAAAATGAAGCGGTGAAACCTTCAACAACGAATCTATAAAGCTCTTTTGTTTTACTAATTGCGGCCACAGCAATAAACTTGCAGCAATTATAAATGCCACAAAGGGAAATAAAAATCGTAAAAAACGTATAAAACGACGATGATTACGAATAGATCTGCTTGCAGTTCTCACCTCTATACAACTCCTGCCTGCATGCATTGGTGAATATGTAAAAGACCTTCTGGCTTCCCATCTGTATCAACAGCAAAAACGTTTGTAATCTTCTTTTCATTCATAAAGCGAACAGCTTCAGCAGCCAACATTTCTCCGTTAATCGTTTTTGGAGACTTTGTCATAACTTCATCTACTGTTAAAGATAAAAGAGATGGGCTCATATGACGACGTAAATCTCCATCAGTAATCATCCCAATCAATCGGCCATTTGCATCTATCACACCGACACAGCCAAGACTTTTCCCTGTCATTTCGATCAGTGCTTGTGTCATTGTTGTCCCCTCCGAAACAACCGGCATATCAGAACCTTTAGCCATAAGTTCCTTTACTTTTAACAACATAGCTCCAAGTTTTCCTCCTGGATGTCTATCCCGATAAAGTTCTTTTGTAAAACCTTTAAGCTCTAAAAGAGTCATAGCAAGCGCATCCCCCAATGCTAATGATAAAGTTGTCGATGTTGTTGGAGCCATACCAAAAGAACAAGCCTCTTCAAAAGGAGGATAACATAAAATAATATCAGAAGCTTTTGCTAAAGTGCTATTAGCATTTCCTACCATGCAAATCATTTTAATACCAAAACGATGTGCAAATGCAATAATGTCCGCTAATTCTTTTGATTCCCCCGAATTAGATAAAGCTAAAATCGTGTCTTCGGTTGTCAACATTCCTAAATCACCATGACTAGCTTCTGCCGGATGAACAAAAAAAGCCGGCGTTCCGACAGATGCAAGCGTCGCCGCAATTTTCTTACCTATATGTCCTGATTTTCCCATTCCTGTCACAATAATCCGACCTTTGGTTTTAAGCATCATATCTATCGCATCGCAAAAAGCTTCTCCCAATGATTGAGATAATGATTTAATTGCATCCGCTTCCATATCTAAAACGTGCCGCCCTTGGGCTATAATTTCTTGTTTATCCATTTTTTCCTCTGTTTAATGTTCGAATATATCAGGTTGTGCAAAACCTAATAAGTCTAACTCTGCTCGAGTTGACATAAAGTCAAAGCAAGCTTGTGCCAATTGACTTCGCCCCTCTCGTTCTAAAAGCTTCTCTAATTTTTCTTTTAATGCATGCAAATATAAAACATCTCCAGCTGCATATTTTTTCTGCTCTTCTGTTAAGTTCGGAGCCCCCCAATCAGAAAGTTGCTGTTCTTTTGACAACTCTATGCCTAATAACTCTTGACATAAAGTTTTTAAACTATGAGAGGGTGCCGACGGACGAACTAACTTATGTGCAATTTTCGTACAATAAATCGGAGCACAATCAATCCCCAAATTTTGTTTCAAAGCTGCTACATCAAATCGAGCATAATGAAAAATTTTCAAAAGCTTTTTATCTGTCAAAACTTTTTTAAGATTTTTAGGCTCAGTTCCTTTGACGATTTGTGTCAGATAAGCATTCCCTTTACCATCTCCGATTTGGACAAGGCACAATCGATCCCGATGAAGGTTTAATCCCATAGTTTCTGTATCAACTGCGATAGAAGTCTGAAATGAAACTGTATCCGGAAGGTCTCCCTGGAAAAAGAAAATCTCTCCCATATTATAAAATCCTTTTCTGTATGGTGCCCGGAAGAGGACTCGAACCTCCATGTCTTGCAACACTCGCACCTGAAACGAGCGCGTCTACCAATTCCGCCATCCGGGCTTTTTCAGTCAATGGGTTTAGAAATATCCTTTTTCTAAAGAATTGTCAACTTTTTTTCATTAAATTCAAATAAAAATCTTATACTCATGTATTATTCTATTGTGCATAATAAATTAATTCACAAGCAAATAAAAAAGAAAAAATCTATTTATACCTATTTCAGTTTTTTTAAAAAAATAATTTATTGATATTTTCCAGAAAAAGAAACTCTACTTTCACAATTAAGTAATATTGCTTCTTTTCTAGTGCTCTACTATCCTTTGAAAAGGAGGTAAGTATGCGTTTATCTAAAAAAATATTTTTTTTATCAACCTGTCTCATTGGAAGTTTTTTAACATGTTCTACTGAAGCTCGTCTCATTCAGCGACAAGCCTATATGATTTGTAAAACTGACGAAGTAGCTTTTTGGAACGGCTCTTCTGGTCAATGTTGCAGAGGAGACATTTTTAAGGCTTTAGAAACCAATAATTATCAATGTTGTGAAACACCAAATGTTATAAGTACCGTTCTCGGAAACCCTTATTTAAAATCGTGTTGTCCTCCTGGACAAACGCCATATACCACCTCCACGCCTTCCAATCCTGAAACATCTACTCTTTCTTGGTGTTGTGATGGAGATGCATCTGAAGTAGCAGGACGTTCCGGCTTCTTTAAGTGTTGTGGAAAAGGAGAAAAAGCTTTTTGGGATGGCTCTAATGAACAATGTTGCAATGGTGCACCAGTTCCTGTCGCTGGCTGGGGAGGAGAAGTTCACCATTGTTGCCCAGAAGGATCTACTGCATATGCTCATCAGGGCTCGCTTGGAGAATGTTGCACTGCTGAAAAACCAGCTGCCGTGGTAGAAGGCCGTTCTTCTCTTGCATTTTGTTGTCCGCCTGGTGTCAAAGCGGCGATGAATGATGGTTGTTGTCTTGATGGAACAGTTCCTGCCTACAGCGAAACATCCTCATATCCCGTCAAATGTTGTAAAGCAGGACAAATTGCTGTTTATAACAAATATCAGTATAAATATGACTGTAAGGATGCATAAATCATCTCATAATGAGATATCATAAGATGAAAGGCTTAAGGCATTTAACCTTCAACCTTTAAAGCATCCAGCTGAATATCCAAAGCATGACGTCGTCCCTCTTTTTCTTTTTGAGCTTTTAAAAATGCAGGAACAGCAGTAGCTGGCGGAATTTTTGATTTAATGCTTAATTCTTTATTATTATAAAATAACGGTGCTTTCGCTTGAACAGGTAAATGATAAAAGCCGGAAATTAAAACCAATTGCTGATCCATGGCCAATTTTAGAATACCTGTTCCGCCGATAACCGTATCCTTAATTCTTTTAAATCCTCCTTTATCAATAAAAGGATTAACTTTAGGACCAAATCCGACTTCTCCTCCATGAGATCCTTCGACACGACGTGTCAAAGGCATAATTCCTGCCATCATTTTATTTCGTGTTTCGGGATTATTCTGACGCTTAATTATCTTCGCCGCCACCGAACTTAATATAATATCTGTTACATTTTCTCCATACTTAGCCGAAATTTGATGCCAGTCTTGCACAACAACCAAAAATATGTTTTGTTTAGAACGTCCAAATGTAATACCATCTGCAATAGACTGTAACTTTGGCATACGCGCAAAATCATCCAAAATAAACTCAACAGCAAAAGGCCCCATATCTCCTTCATTAGGTCCTTTATCCATCAGAGAACCACACACCATGTTAATAAATAATGTGCAAACAGCCCCTCCTTCATTGTTGACATAAAATGTCACTGGACGATACTGACCCGTTGCCGGATCTTTTATTCCTCGCAAGTCTTTATAAGTAAAGTCATTCGAAGATGTTCTGTCACGAATAGCACTGTTTTTAAATAATTCTATACCTGTTTGAGCCATAGAAAGAACAGAGGCTCTTTGTTTATCCGGCAAAGATAATACTTGGTTTAACTCTAACAACGCGCGACGACCATATCCATACAGAAAAGTTTCATTAACAATTGTATCTAAAATAATCTGCCAAACATCTAAGCTCATTGCCATCATATCGCCCATGTCTCTTTTGGCTCGCAAAATTTTAGTTTGGCTAAACATCCAGTTATTTAATAAATCTAATAGCATCCCAAAAGAAGCTTCTCGACCCACCCAATTATGAGGCAAAGGATCCCATGTTCCAATTGGAACATAATTTTCAGAATTCAGTTTATTTTGATGAAGAGCTTCTAATGCTTGCATCACTTCATCCGTTTGCTGCATTCCTTGATAATAGCTTTCCAAAACATCTAAATCTTCTTTATCTAACTTACCTTTTGCTAGCTTTGCGACGAAGTAATCATTTGCCTTTGCTTGCTCTACTTTATTTGTTAAGTAAAGTGTTAAACCTGTCAAACAAGAGCGTCCGGCCTTTACCCAATAAGGGTCCGTTCCTTCCGGCCCATCAGGAATTAAAAAAGCAATCAAAGTATCGATATAACTATCTCGTCCTTTATGAACAGGCGGCATATTATTTTCATTCAAGGGGTTCCAACAAGGATAATACTTTCCTTCTTCCGGCTTATCTGCCAATGAAAAATCTAAAATAAAGACCGGTCCTTTTGTTGCTCGATAGCCACTAGTTGTTTTAGCAAGTTCTCCTTTTGGATCATGAATAAACAAACAAGCATTATCTGCTTTTAAAATGTTAGGGACAACCACACCAACTGTTTTTCCGGATAAGGGAGCTCCGATACAAAAAGCGGAACGAGTATCTGGCAAACGCATTGGATATCCTTTTAAATCTCCCAAATACAAATACTTGCCAGGATAAACACCCATACGTTTTAAGTCTGAAGGCCTTGCCTCTCGACCATATCCAAAATATTGGGGAGCATAATCATACGGATTATTAACAATCAGATATACAACTGACATGACTAAAAACAAAGTCGGCAATAAAGGTAAGCGCCAACGAATAAAAGATGACCAAGTCGTATGAACTGGCTCACTTGTCACAAAGAGAGGTATCCATTTAAAATAGCTATCGAAAACCAATAACGGATTTAAAAGACTGGCTTTCCAAAAACGAATAGCCTTATCAAGAGCTAAAGCATCATTTCCCTCGCCGATCCAATAACCTAATGGCATTAAAAGCCATAAAAGAAACCAAAATCCGATAAACACTAAAGGAATTGTTTTTAATAAAAACTTATATGCTTTCCGACGCTGTTCATAAATAGGATCTAATCGCATCTTTAAGCCCTTTTCTTTAAATGAGTTTTTTGGACACGGACCCGTTTTTTTTGTCTATCGACTAAGCGCACGGATGTGACAACTGTTTGTGTCTCATGAACGCGTCCTTCCGACTTATGAGTATCCTGACTTTCTGAAGATTTCTTTGAAGGGGGAAGTTCTTTTTTAGCTGGTCTTTTTGAAACATCCGCTGTATATGTTGTCTGTTTCCTAGAGAACTCCTCTTTGGCAAATTGTTTTATTTTTTCTGCTCTTTCCATTGCAATTTTCTGCATTAAAATTTCCTGTGTTTTTTCATTCATATCAACGATACGTTGTTGTTGGCGCTTTTGTTTTTCAAACAAAGCCATATTTTGCAAATGTCTTTTATCAACACGGACGCCTGATAAATTCACACCATCTAAAGCAATAGCCGATAAATCGACCTCACTTGTATCTACATTTGTTAAATCAATCGTTCTCAAATCTAAATAATTCAACTGATCTTGCGGAATAGAGCGAATATCGATTTTTCCTGATTCCAATTGTTCTATAAACCATTCTAATGAATGTAAGTAAGCCAAACTTTCTTTATCAATTTCAGCATCATCAATGGAACAATTTTTAAAAAAGACACCTTTAAATTGGACACCGCTCAAATCAGCTCCGCTGAAATCTGTTCCTTCCATATAAGCATATGACAAATCTGCATTTTTAAGATTAGCGTTTACAAGTTTTGTTCCTGTTAAATTTGCTTTTGAAAGCTTTAAACCTGATAAATCTTTTCCGGACAAATCTGCACCTTTTAAGTTAATACCGGTCCAATCTGTCTTAGAAACATCCTCTCCTCTTTCTAAAGCCGCCATAAAGGCCTTAGCCATATCGTCTGTCTTCCAGCTATTTTTTTCCGAAGGTAAAATATCCGCTTCACGATCTATGTAAGGCAGAAAATTATACTTATCTGCCTCGCTCAACGGGACAGCGTCAACTTTCTTAGCCGGTCTTATCAGTTCTGTTTCTTCCATGCGGAAGATTATATCAGAAAAAGGTAAAAAAACAAACACCTTTTTAATTGATTTTTTCCGCATTCAAGCGTATATTATGAGCAAAGGAAAAAATCATGAATTCAGCTATTAAAATCCGAGGGGCGCGTGAGCATAACCTCCAAAATGTGGATATTGATATTCCACGCGATCAACTTGTTGTTATCACAGGATTATCTGGCTCCGGAAAATCCTCCTTAGCCTTTGATACCATTTATGCCGAAGGGCAACGTCGGTATGTGGAAAGCTTATCCGCCTATGCTCGACAATTCTTGGATTTAATGAAAAAACCGGATGTTGATTTAATAGAAGGTTTATCTCCTGCCATTTCTATTGAACAAAAAACAACATCTCATAATCCTCGTTCCACCGTTGGAACCGTAACGGAAATTTATGACTATATGCGATTATTGTGGGCTCGAATTGGTGTTCCTTATTCGCCTGCGACAGGTTTACCCATTGAAAGTCAAACGGTTTCTCAAATGGTTGATCGCATTATGGCTATGCCGGAAGGCAGTAAAATTTATTTATTAGCTCCCGTTGTGCGTGGTCGTAAAGGTGAATATCGTAAAGAATTTAAAGACTGGCAAAAAAAAGGTTTTAGTCGTGTAAAAGTCGACGGAACTCTTTATAACATTGAGGAAGTACCAGAACTCAATAAAAACAATAAGCACAACATCGAAATTTTAGTTGACCGTTTAATTGTTAAACCCGGCATTGAAACACGCGTAGCTGCTTCTGTCGAATCTGCTTTGGCTTTATCCGACGGCCTTGTTTATGTAGAAGATTTAACTTCCGGAGAAATTAAAACTTTATCCGCTAAATTCGCCTGCCCTGTTTCCGGTTTCACCATCGAAGAAATTGAGCCTCGTATTTTCTCTTTTAATAACCCTCATGGAGCTTGTCCTGTTTGCGATGGACTGGGAGTTCGTTTATACATTGATCCTGATTTAGTCGTTCCTGATAAAACAAAACCTCTTAATAAAGGGGCTATTGCTCCTTGGACATCTTCCAGCGGGGAAATGTATCAGTGGTATGAATATGCATTAAACGGATTAGTTCGACATTTTGGGATAGATGTTCGTAAACCTTGGCAAGATTTATCTGAAGAAATTCAACACGCGATTTTATATGGTTCTCCGAAAGCCCGTGGTTATGAAGGAGTCATTCCTAATATGGAACGCCGTTATTTGGAAACAGATTCCGAATGGATGCGAGAAGAAATATCAAAATATCAAAATAATGCGCCCTGTGAAGCTTGTCATGGAGAACGATTAAAACCAGAAGCATTAGCTATTAAAATAGCTGGAAAAAACATTTCAGAAGCGACACATCAATCCATAGAATCTGCTTTGATGTGGTTTTCTGACTTACATCAAAAATTATCAGAAAAAGATAATGAAATTGCAGCACGAATTTTAAAAGAAATCAATGAACGACTTACTTTTCTAAACAATGTTGGTTTAGGCTATCTTTCTCTAGATCGGATGTCTGGCACATTATCCGGCGGAGAAAGTCAACGCATTCGATTAGCTTCTCAAATCGGATCTGGACTAACAGGTGTTTTATATGTTCTTGACGAACCTTCTATCGGTCTTCATCAAAGAGACAATGATCGCTTACTATCAACTCTTCAACATTTAAAAAGCCTTGGAAATACGGTTATTGTTGTTGAACATGATGAAGACGCTATCCGTATGGCAGATTATGTCGTAGACATGGGACCCGGCGCCGGTTCTAACGGAGGACATGTTGTTGCCAAAGGAACGCCTAATGAAATTATTGCGAACGAAAATAGCATTACGGGACAATATTTGTCCGGGAAAAAGCAAATTAAAGTCCCTAAAACACGTCGCAAGGGAAACGGACAAAAAATCTCTATCAAAGGAGCTCGTTCTCATAATCTCAAAAATATCGATGTCGATATTCCTTTAGGAACTTTCACTTGTGTGACAGGCGTATCAGGTGGAGGAAAATCCTCTTTAGTTATTGAAACTCTTTACAAAGGGATTGCGAAAATTTTAAATCATGCCAAAGACAATCCCGGACCTCATGATCGCATCACGGGAATTGGTAATATTGATAAAATTATTGACATTGATCAGAGTCCTATCGGACGAACGCCTCGTTCTAATCCTGCAACTTATACAGGAATGTTTACACCTATTCGAGAGTGGTTTGCCGGTTTACCGGAAGCACAAGCTCGTGGCTATAAAGCCGGTCGTTTTTCCTTTAATGTAAAAGGAGGAAGATGTGAAGCTTGTCAAGGAGACGGCGTGTTAAAAATTGAAATGCATTTCTTACCGGATGTATATGTCGCTTGCGATCAATGTAAAGGAAAACGTTATAATCGAGAAACATTGGAAATTCTCTATAAAGGAAAATCAATCGCGGATGTCTTAGAAATGACGGTTGATGATGCTTATGATTTTTTCCAAAACATTCCCGCTATTCGAGACAAATGTGAATTACTCAAAAAAGTCGGACTGGGATACATTCAGCTAGGCCAATCAGCAACAACTTTATCCGGTGGTGAAGCTCAACGTATCAAATTAGCAAAAGAGTTATCTAAACGTGCAACTGGTAAAACTCTTTATATCTTAGATGAACCAACAACCGGATTACATTTTGCAGATATTCAAAAATTGCTTGATGTTTTGGAAGCACTGGCAGAACAAGGAAATACTGTTGTTGTGATTGAACATAATTTAGACGTTATTAAAACAGCAGACTATCTTATAGACCTAGGCCCGGATGGTGGAGACAAAGGCGGACATATTGTTGTCACAGGAACCCCCGAAGAAGTGGCTCAATGTGAAAAAAGTTATACAGGACAATATTTAAAACGCATGCTATAAAGATGATTTACTGATTTTTGGGAACAATATTTTCTTTTTGCATTTTAAAAAAAGATGTTTTATGCTGAACCATTATTTATTAAAGGAGAAAAAAATGCTACGTGAACAAATTAAATCTGAACTCATTACTGCTATGAAAGCAAAAGATGAAACTAAAACTTCTGTTTTAAGAATGATTGGAGCAGCGCTTAAAGACAAAGATATCGCGGCTCGTCCTTCAGGAAAAACTGACGGTATTTCTGAAGAAGAAATCTTATCTATGTTGCAAGGAATGATTAAGCAACGTCGCGAAAGCATTGAAATGTATAAACAAGGTAATCGAGATGATCTCGTTCAAAAAGAACAAGCGGAAATTGATGTCATCTCATCTTTCTTACCTAAACAAATGGATGATTCAGAAATGCAAGCTGCTATTCAAGCAGTCATTACAGAAACGGGTGCGTCTTCGATGAAAGATATGGGTAAAGTGATGGGAGCTTTAAAAAGCAAATATGCCGGTCAAATGGATTTTGGAAAAGCATCAGGAATGATTAAAGGATTACTGGCTTAAATGGCTTTTCCTCCTCGCTTTTTGGATGATTTACGAACAAAAGTTTCTTTAACGACTCTTATAGGTCGAAAAGTAAAGTTACAACACAAAGGGCATGAGTATATAGGATTATGCCCTTTTCATCGAGAAAAAACACCCTCATTTACTGTATCTGAAGAAAAAGGATTCTACCATTGTTTCGGTTGTGGCGCACATGGAGATGCTATTACTTTTTTAATGAACTTAGAAAAAATGAGTTTTTTAGACGCTGTGGAATATTTGGCTAACTCCGTTGGTATGGAAGTTCCTCAAACAACGCCTGAACAAATAGCTCATGCGCAAAAACAAACGTCGATGTATGGCATTATGGAAAAAGCCTGTCAATTTTACGAAGCACAACTTCTTGGTTCGGCAGGTAAAGAAGCTTTACAATATTTACATTCTCGCGGACTGGATATAACAGACATTAAACGCTTTCGACTGGGGTATGCACCGGGAGGAAATGTCTTACGTTCTTATCTATTACGTGAAGGATGTGATGAAAAAGATTTAATTGAACTCGGACTCGTCTGCAAAAAACAAGATCACTTTGGCGATAACTTTGACTACTTTCGTGATCGCGTCTTATTTACAATTATGGATAGAAGAGGACATCCTATTGGCTTC
>CASDQF010000023.1 GCA_949282845.1 uncultured Alphaproteobacteria bacterium
AATATCAAAAGCTCTTTCTCCTCGACCTGTTTGTTCAACAACCGTGGGAACCAGATATTCCATTTTTAATTGACCGAACTCTGTCATGAGATATGTCCTTTTTTAATTATTTTTCTTTGTTTTTGCATCCGGATCGTAAGCATACAACTCAGCAACGGTTAATTGCTTTTCGTTTACTTTGATGTTGTCAGCTACGAAATCGATAACTTTTTCTTCAAAAAGCGGTGCGCGTAAAGTGTCTAAAGCACGTTCATTTTTTGAATAGAAATCAAAGACTTTTTGCTCTTGTCCCGGATAACGGCGGGCTTCAGCCATAATTGCTTTTGTTAAATCTTCTTGCGTTAAGACGATTTTATTTAAGTTTGCAATTTCAGCTAATAATAAGCCCAGTTTAACACGACGTTCCGCAATGCTTGTATATTCTTTTTTCAAATCTTCTTCTTTAGCATTTTTCTCGTCTTCATCCAGTTCTCCACGAGCTTTTGCTGCTTCATACTGCTTCCAAATGGCATCAAACTCCATGTTGACCATACTTTGAGGAGCTTCAAATTCACATAAAGGAGCCAAAGCATCTAAGATGGCACGTTTTAAGTGAATATGAGAAACATTAGCATATTCTTTAGCAAGCTCATCTTTTACGAGTTCTTTTAATGCGTCTAAAGTGTCTTTTCCAAAGAGTTTAGCAAAATCATCATTCATTTCGACATTTTTAACTTTGCGCAATTCTTTAATGTCGACTTCAAATTGAGCTTGTTTACCAGCGAGCTCTTTAACATGGTAGTTATCCGGGAAAGCAACATTAACAGTTGTTTTTTCTCCGATTTTTTTGCCGGTTAATTGATCTTCAAAACCAGGAATAAAAGTATTTGAACCTAATTCCAAATAATAATCTTTTCCTTTTCCGCCTTTGAATTCTTTACCGTCAACGGAGCCAACAAAATCGATAACAATGATATCACCTTTTTGAGTTGGTCTGTCTTCATTGAGAACTTCTGTTTCACGACGACTTTGAGCTAATCTTTTTAAAGCTTCGTCAATTTCTTTTTCTGTTACTTCAGCCGTTAATTTTTGAACTTCAATTTTCTTTAAATCAACAGGTTTGATTTCTGGAAGAACTTCTGCTTCAACAGTAAACTCAAAATCTTTTCCGTCTTCAAAAGCAGCAATATCAACTTTAGGTGTATTAGCTGCTTTTAGTTTGTTTTCTTCAAAAGCTTGGCGAGATCCTTTTTGTACTAAAGATTCTGCGGCTTCACTTTTAATTGCTTGTCCATATTTTTGCTCGACAACATTCATTGGTACTTTTCCAGGACGGAAGCCGGGAAGTTTTACCTTTGTCGCGACATCTTGAAGTCTTTTTTGGACTTCAGCTTCAAATTCTTTTGCCGGGACGACGACTTGAAAAGTGTGTGTCAATCCTTTTTTATTTGTTTCAGTAATTTTCATAGACATATCCTATCTTTTTCAAAACAGCATCCATTCGTGGTGCGGGCGGAGGGACTTGAACCCCCATGAGTTTCCTCATCGGAACCTAAATCCGACGCGTCTACCAGTTTCGCCACGCCCGCAAAACTTTTGGACAGACAATCATAAAACGAATTGCAAAATAGATGAAAAGTCATATTTTTGCAACACTTTTTTACTCTTAAAGCGCATATTGTCATAAAAAAGAAAGAAAATCAAGAAGATTTCATAATAAAAAGAAATACTAGAAAAAGACGCTCGTTTTAGATTTTACATGTAGATGAGGAAAATATATAAAGGAAAATATTATTTTTAATTAAAAAACTGGACTTTTAAAGTATAATCGGTTATTAAAACTCCAAAAGGAAAAAAAATGACACAAGATAAACAAGACATTATTTCAAAACGTCGCACTTTTGCAATTATTTCTCACCCTGATGCAGGTAAAACTACATTAACTGAAAAGTTGTTATTATTCGGTGGTGCAATTGCTATGGCTGGAGCTGTTAAAGCTAAGAGAGAACAACGTGCGGCACATTCGGATTGGATGAAGGTGGAACAAGAGAGAGGTATTTCTGTCGCTTCCTCTGTGATGACTTTTGATTATGCGGGCTGCACATTTAATTTATTGGATACACCAGGACATGAAGATTTCTCAGAAGATACTTATCGTGTTCTGACAGCTGTTGATAGTGCTGTTATGGTCATTGACTGTGCAAAAGGTATTGAGGCACAAACATTGAAGTTGTTTGAAGTTTGTCGTTTAAGAGATATTCCAATCATTACATTTATCAATAAATTAGATAGAGAAGGACAAGATCCTTTTGCTTTGTTGGAGGAAATAGAGCAGTCTCTGGCATTAGATGTTTGCCCGGCCAGTTGGCCGATCGGAATGGGGCGTTCCTTTAAAGGATGTTATGACTTATTAAATGATCGATTGAATTTGATTGATCGCTCTGCAGATAAAAGTACCTTGCCGACTATCGGTGAGACGATTAATGGGGTAGAAGATACAAAATTAGATTCTTTGTTGCCGCAAGATCAAGTTGCCAAATTGCGAGAAGATGTAGAGATGGTTAAAGCGTTATGTAAACCTTTTGATTTGAAAGCTTATAGAGAAGGGAGTTTAACGCCGATTTTTTTTGGAAGCGCTGTCAATAATTTTGGGGTGAGAGAGTTATTAAATGGGTTGGTCGAGATGGCTCCGAGTCCCAGACCGCAGAGAACAGAACAGCGAGAAGTTTTGCCTAATGAAGAAAAGGTTAGTGGGTTTATCTTTAAAATACAGGCGAATATGGATCCAAAACATCGGGATAGAATAGCTTTTATGCGTTTATGTTCTGGGCATTTTAAGCGAGGTATGAAGTTATTACATGTTCGTTCCGATAAGCAAATTGTCTTGCATAATCCGGTTTTGTTTTTGGCTCAAGACAGGGAATTAGCTGAAGAAGCTTGGGCTGGAGATATTATTGGTATTCCGAATCATGGAAACTTGCGTATTGGTGATACCTTAACAGAAGGAGAAAAAATTGAGTTTAAAGGAATACCAAGTTTTGCTCCTGAAATGTTGCAAAAGGTTCGTCCTCAAGATCCATTAAAAGCCAAACATTTAGGAAAAGCTTTAATGCAAATTGCAGAAGAAGGAGGCGCTTCTGTTTTTAAGCCTTATATTGGAACAGATTGGATTGTTGGCGTTGTAGGGGCTTTGCAATTTCAAATTTTGGCAGATCGGATTCGAACCGAATATGATGTGCCTGTTATTTTTGAACCCACTACTTTTTATACTGCTCGCTGGATAGATGGAACACCGCAAGAAGTTAAAAATTTTGCAGATAAAAATCGCATGAATGTGGCTGAAGATCATGATGGAGATTTGGTTTTTTTAGCTCGTAATGATTGGCATTTGAATAAAACAGCAGAAGACTTCCCAAAGATTCGTTTTATTAAGACAAAAGAACATATTTTAACAAAAAAAGAATAACCGACTGTTTTTTTATAAAAAAAATTTAAAAAGTTAAAAAAACGCTTGAAATGGTTTTTGAAAGCGCTATAGTGTTAATTGTAATAAATTTTTTCCTGAACAATTGGAGTTGAAAATGACAGATAAAGATTTGAATTATGTGCGTGTGGCGGCTTATTATATTTGGGAGAATGACGGTCGTCCATTTGGTAAAGAGGCTGAACATTGGGCTAAAGCTTTGGCTCAATTGAGCGCTGAAAAGGCTGTTCCTAAAAAGCCGGCAGCTAAAAAAACTGCTTCTAAAAAGGCTGCTCCAGCTAAAAAAACTGTTGCAAAATCGGTAGAAAAAAAAGCTGCTCCAGCTAAAAAAGTTGCTGTAAAGTCTGCAGCTAAGAAAGCTGCTCCGGTCAAATCAAAGATTAATCCGGTTCCGGTAAAATCTACAACAGCGAAAATTATTACACCTCTTTATGGTTCCACAAAGAAATAGTAGTTTACCTTCTAACAAAGCCCCTGCGATGCGGGGGCTTTGTTTTATTATTAAAAAACTTTTCTTTTTTTAAAAAAAGAATTATAAAAAGAAAAAGAGAGGGTATATGAAATATTTTCTTTTTATTTTTATGTTATTATCTTTTCCTGTAAAAGCTCAGGAAGAGCGTGTTTTTATTCAACCTTCTTCATTTAATGAAAATGAAGTCATTATTAAGAAATTAGATGAAGTGGGGAATGTTATTCCAGAAGAAAGCGAAACAACAGCTTCTCCGATACAAGTTAAGCAAATGAAAAAAGTTGTTAGTTATGATACAGAAAAGCAAAGTAGTTTTGATAAGAATTTAACTCAAAAACAAGAAGGAGCTTCTTCTTTCGAAAATTTTAGTTCTTTGCCTTCAGCAGAACCAACAGGGCAGATTTCTACTTTTTCAACGATGGAAACAACACGTGAAAAGGTAGAACAGGACAATATGAAACTTGTTGAATGCCAATCAGGCGACAAGAATTGTGAGGCTTACATAGTTGGCAGAGAGGGAGAAGTTTTGAAAAAAGTATCAACATTTGGTGGGTACGGAGGATAAAAATGTCAAAAGTTTATTTTTCAGACTTTAAAATACGTAATCAGGAAAATGATGCTAAGATTTATAAGATTGATCGTCTGTGTGATGCCGCAGATATGAAATCTGTTATCTCGTCTCATGATTTAACGGCGGTTAAGTTGCACTTTGGAGAAAAGGGAAATGAGGGATACATTAACCCAGTTTTTGTTCGTCGAGTTGTTGATAAAATACATGCTATAGGAGCGGATCCTTTTTTGACGGACACAAATACCTTGTATGTCGGAGAGAGACAAAACGCTGTCCATCATCTAAAGTTGGCTATAGAACATGGTTTTGATTATGCCGTTGTTAATGCTCCGTTGTTGATAGCGGATGGTTTAAAAGGTGATAATTTCAAAGAAGTTTCCTTGAAAGGGAAACATTATAGTTCTGTTCGTATAGCCAATGATATTTTAGCAGCGGACAGTATGGTTGTTTTATCTCATTTTAAAGGACATCCTATTGCAGGCTTTGGAGGAGCGATTAAGAATTTAGCCATGGGGTGCGCACCGGCAGCCGGAAAAAAACAACAGCATCAAGAGAAACCCTTTTATGATCAAGCGAAATGTATTGGCTGTGGTGCTTGTAAGCGTCAATGTGCTTTTGATGCTCCTTATTTAAAAGAAGGTAAGGCTCATTTGGATTGTTCTCGGTGTGTGGGGTGTGGAAAGTGTGTTTCCGTTTGTCCTGCGCATGCTATTTCTATGGATAGTCCTACTCAAAGCGAAGCTTTCTTAGAGCGTTTGGTTGAGTATGCAAAAGGAGCTGTTGAAAATAAAAAAGGCAAAGTTTTTTATGTTAATTTTTTAATGAAAATAACGCCGTTGTGTGATTGTTTTGTTTTTTCAAATGAACCGGTGACAAATGATATTGGTATCCTAGCCTCATACGATCCGGTTGCATTAGATAAAGCTTGTTTTGATTTAGTTGAAAAACAAATGGGAAAGAATATATTTCAAGAATTAACGCCTCATGTTCCTGCTTTGCGTCAAATTAGTTATGGTGAGGAAATAGGATTAGGTTCGGCAACTTATGAATTGATAGAGGTAGAATAATGATGAAAAAATGGCTTATTTTTTTATTTGTTTTTTGTGTTACGGCTTGTGCAACGCAAAATCCTTTAAAAGAAATGCGATTTCAAACAATTTCTTCCGGTGATTATACACTGGCGGCATGGTATAAAATTACTGATCCGGGCCAGCCTTTGAAAGTATATATAGAAGGGGATGGTCATTCTTTTAATTTAAGAGGACAACCGACGTCTGATCCGACGCCTCAAAGTGTGTTTTTGCGTGAAATTGCAGCTCAAGATACTTCTCCGAATGTTTTATATTTGGCAAGGCCTTGTCAGTATTTAATGAGTAAAAGATGTTCTCAAAAAGATTGGACGAGTGGTCGTTTTTCTAAAGAAATTATTGATAGTATGGATGATGCTATCAGTCAAATGATGAAAAAAGCGAAAACATCAAATGCCATTTTAATTGGCTATTCCGGAGGTGGAATGGTCGCTTCTTTAATCGCAGTGCGTCATCCGGATCAAATTAAAAAATTGATGACGATTGCCGGAGTACTGGATCATGAAAAATGGACGAGTTATCATGGTGATCAGCCTTTGACAGATTCAATAAATCTTACTCCTTATCTTGAAACATTTAAAACCATTCCACAGGTTCATTTCGTAGGGAAAAAAGATATGACAGTTCCATGGAAAATGACACAAGAAATTGTCGGAGATGATAAAATTATTTTTGTTAATTCAGCTTCTCATGGAAAAGGCTTTGAAAGCATCTATAAAGATATTTGGGGGGTTCGGTGAGGCTGCAACGCTCTTTTTTCGAGCAGCCCACATTAGAAGTCGCTCAAAAATTGTTAGGGCAACGATTAGTCTTTCAAGATAAAAGTGGTCTGATTACAGAAACGGAAGCTTACTTTGGTTTTAATGATCCGGCTTCTCATGCGGCGCGAGGTAAAACGCCGCGAAATGCTGTTATGTTTGGTCCGGCAGGTTTTTCTTATATATACTTTATATATGGGATGTATTTTTGTCTTAATGTCGTGACGGAAAAAGAGGGGTTTCCTGCTGCTGTTTTAATCAGAGGTCTTCTCTTGCCTGATGGGGTTCATTTAAATGGTCCTGGAAAGTTGTGTAGAGCTTTAGGGTTTTCAAAAGAATGGTCAGGTGTTGATATAATAACTCATCCAAGTTTTTATATAGAAGAAACAAAAAAGCATTTTCATTATGAAAAGACTGCTCGGGTTGGCATAAAACAAGGAGTGGATTTATTATGGCGTTTTTGTGCACTTAACCCAGTTGTTTAATGAGGCATATTTTCTTTAGCATCATAATAATCAATAACGTTTAATTCTAGTTGGAAACGTTCAACCATTTCGTAATCATGATGTTGTTGGGCTTTACGTAATATTCGATTGGCCATTTTGCGACGAGCTTGACGCTGTTCATAAGTAGTGTCTGTATAACGCTTTTGAATATTACGAACTAAGTCACGTTTTACATCTTCAGACAGCGGAACATAAATGTCTTCTTGTTTAACTTCTATGGAGGGAAGAATATCCTCTGCTTTGATAGGCAAGGCTAGTAAAAAGATTAATAAAGAAAAACAAAACTTTTTTAACATAACAGCCTCCTTTTTTTTATCTAGAGAACATTGTAATGCATTTTTATGAAAAGTCATACAAAAAAATTATTTTTGGATAAAAGTTTTTAAATAAATTTAATTTAAGTCTAATATGTTGTAAAACCAACGATTTGATTTTTCTTGATCGTAAATATTCCAAAGCTCATTGAAGCGCTCTTGAAAGGCGGTCAGGATCTTGTTTTCTTGAGTAATAACCATACAGTTTTCTGAGTTATAATTTGAGGCAGAAAAAGTCCAGTTATAAGAGCCGGTAATTAGTTTTTTCTTATCAAAAATAGCAAATTTATTGTGCTCAATATTATATTCAGTGTTAATTTTGATAGGTATTCCTTTTCTGAAAAGAGAAGGAATTACAGAAGCATAATAATCAGATTGTTTTTTATCAGTTAATAGTCGAATATTAACGCCTCTTTCATGAGCTTGATAAAGAGCTTTTGCAATTTGTTTGTGCGTAAAGGTGTAAACAGCCGCATCAATTGTTGTTTGAGCTTGAGAAATCGCTGATAAAATTTGACTTTCACATGATTTGGAAGGGGAAAAATAAACATCAACTTTTGCTAGACAGCTATAGTTCCAAATTATAAAACAAAAGATATAGAATAATTTCATTATCTCTTCACCTATATATCTTTAAAGAACAAAATGAGAACAAGATAGCATTTCTTTCAAAAAAGTCAATTTAAATTTGAAAAAAAATTAACTTTTCCAAGGAGCAATAAAACAATTAAAAAATAAATAGTCCTTTACATTTAAAAAATAAATTTTAAAATAAAATAAAAGAAAGAGAGGGACAATGACAGAATACAAACGACCAACATGGGATGATTATTTTTTAGAGGTAATGCATGCTTTAGCTAAACGTGCTACATGTGATCGAGGTCGAACAGCTTGCTTGGTTGTGAAAGATAATCAGATAGTTGTATCAGGGTATGTTGGTTCTCCTCCAGGATTGCCTCATTGTGATGAGGTCGGTCATTTAATGAAAACAGTTACGCATGAAGACGGAACCCAGACTTCTCATTGTATGAGAACGCTCCATGCAGAGCAAAATGCGATTTGCCAGGCGGCTAAACGAGGTGTTTCGATAGAAGGTGGGACGCTTTATTGTAAATTGTCGCCGTGTCCGACTTGTTCGAAATTATTGATAGCATGTGGAATTAAACGTGTTGTTGCTGAATATAAATATCAAGTAGCTACCGAAGGTGAAGAGTTGATGCGTCAAGCGGGCATTGAGATAGAATATATTCACGATGAAACCTTTAAGTACGATAAGAAAGACGAATGAAATGGCTAAAATATGGGCTTTAACGGATGACAGAATGGGAAATATCAGCCAAGTATTAGGTGTGGCTGAGGCTTTGGATGAAGAATATGAGCGAAAAGAAATCAAATACAACGCTTTCGTTAAATTACCGAATTTATTAAGAGGACGTTCACTTTTGGGTGTTTCTAAAGAAAGTAGAATAGAACTAACAGCTCCTTGGCCGGACTTAGTTATTGCAGCTGGTCGTCGGCTTTTTCCTGTTGCTCGCTTTATTAAAAAGAAATCAGGGAATAAAACTAAAATTGTTCAGTTAATGAATCCCGGAAGTGCAGGTTTTTCAGAAGCAGATTTAGTTGTTTTGCCTATGCATGATGGTTATCGAGGCCATGCAAAAAATGTGATGCAAACTTTAGGTGCTCCTCATCGAGTGACGAAAGAACGTTTAACTCAGGAATTGGAAAAATGGCGTTCTGCTTTTGAAAAATATTCGTCTCCGCGTATTTCTGTTATTGTCGGAGGAGCAACGAAGAAGGCTCCTTTTACTGTTGAAATGGCAGAAAGATTAGCGTCAGATGTTTTATTTATGAATCCGGCTTCAATTTTAGTGACAACATCTCGTCGAACACCAAAAGAGGTTGTTTCTGTGCTGAAAAAACGCTTTCCTAAAGAACAAACATATTTTTATGAATTTGGAGATAGCGGAGAAAATCCATATTTCGGACTCTTGGCTTGGGGGACAAAAATTGTCGTAACAGGCGATTCAATGTCTATGTGTTCTGAGGCATGTGCTTCAGGCGTTCCTGTTTATATTTTCGCTCCTCCGGGAACAATGGGTAAGAAACATATGCGTTTTCATCAAGAACTTGTTTCTTCAGGATATGCTTCTATTTTGGGTTCAGGGCAAACAGCTTTCGGTGGCTCTTTAAACGCTGCGGCAGATATAGCTGAAAAAATCAAGAGTCTTTTTTCACAAGATCCTTCTTAGCTGTTTCGATAGCTTCATCCAAAATGGCTCTTTGCTTTTCTGGAGAGTCTGGCGTAATAATTCCTGTTGAGATGATGATTTTCCAAGCTTCATCAACTTTGATTTTTAAAGGGATAATATCTTTTTGTGGGACAAAAATTAAGAAGCCGGAAGTTGGGTTAGGGGTTGTTGGAACATAAATGCTAATGAGTTCATCTTTAATTTTTTTTTGAATACCTGAATAAACTTTTCCAGTCACAAAGGCAATTGTCCAAAGACCTTCTCGTGGATATTGCACTAAAACGGCTTGGCGGAAAGCTTGGTTTTGTCCTCCTCCCATGATTGTTTCGATAATTTTTCGTAATGCGCTATAAACACTGGAGACAAAGGGCATTTTAGAGATGATTTTGTTCATCAGACCAATCAATGCGTTACCAATAAAGCCGGATGATATCATTCCGATTAAAATAAGCAGAACGAATAAAAACAAAATGCCGAAACCAGGAACTCCATAAGGAAGATATGTTTCCGGATTGTATTTTTCCGGGATGGCAGCTATTACTGAGCTGTCAATAAGACGAATAAGTTCGAGAGCTAAATAAACCGTAATACCCAAAGGGGCTGAAACTAAAACCCCGGTCAAAAAATACGTTTTAATATTATGTTTTTTTATTGGATTTTCTTGTTCCATTGCTTTTCCTTTCGTTTTAAAGTGAGTTTAGCGAGGAAAGGAAATTTTGTAAAGTTGTTCTTTTGATTAGTAAAGCAGAATGTTTTTAAAAACAGTTCTTGCCAAAAAAAAAAATTTAAAGTAAAAGAAAAATCAAAAGGAGTGAAGAATGACTTTTATTATTTCAGCGTTTGTTGGTTATTTTTTAGGTTCCATTCCATTTGGGCTGGTTTTTACACGTCTGGCTGGTTTGGGAGATATTCGGCAGATTGGTTCCGGGAATATCGGCGCCACAAATGTTTTAAGGACCGGTCGCAAAGATTTAGCTTTATTAACGCTTATTTGTGATATAGGAAAGGCGGGCTTTGCTGCTCTTTTGGCCCAATGGATGTTTCATAGTGAGTTGGCAGGACTTTGTGCGGGTACGTTTGGTGTTTTAGGTCACAATTTTCCAGTATGGTTAAAGTTTAAAGGCGGAAAAGGAGTAGCATCTACACTCGGTATGATGTTGGCGACTCATCCTGTGGTTGGAATTATGGCCTGTTTAACTTGGTTGTTTATGGCCATAGCTTTTCGTTATTCTTCTTTATCCGCTTTAACAGCTTTAATACTTTCTCCGCTATATGCATTCCTTTTGGGCGGTAGTCATGTTGTTGCTTTTGTTTCTTGTTATGCTTTTCTTGCTGTTCTTTCATTAATTAGACATCGCGCAAATATCAGTCGTTTGTTAAATGGAACCGAAACTAAAATAAAGATGAAGAAGAAATGAAACTGACAACGCTGAGTTTTGAAAAGAAAAAAGAGTGGGTTCAGTTGGCACGCAGTGAAAATGTCGGGCCGATCACTTTTCGTAATTTAATCAGTCTTTTTAAAACGCCTAAAGTTGCAATGGAGCACATAGATGATTTTGCTCGTCGAGGTGGCAAAATGCGTTCGATTTCTTTGTATACAGAACAAGAAGTTGAAAATGAAATGACAAAGATAGATGAAATCGGTGGGAAAATTTTAGCTTCTTGTGAACCAGATTATCCAGATACACTACGCAAGTTGGAGGATGCTCCACCGATTATTACAGTTTTAGGTGACATTTCTTTGTTGCGTCGTTCTTGTGTATCTATCGTTGGTTCTAGAAATGCTTCTGTAAATGGAAAAAATTTAACGCGTCGGTTGGCCTTTGATTTAACGAAAGAGGATTTTGTTATTGTTTCAGGTATGGCTCGTGGTATTGATACGGCTGCTCATGAAGGGGCTTTGACACAAGAAAATGGCCTGGGTGGAACTATAGCTGTTTTAGGAACCGGGGTTGATGTGGTTTATCCGTCTGAAAATCAAACATTATATCAAGAAATTTGGCAAAGAGGAGCTGTTGTTTCTGATTTCCCTTTGGGAACACAGCCGCATCCAGGACATTTCCCAAGACGTAATCGTCTTATTTCCGGATTATCCCTTGGAACAGTAGTTATTGAAGCACAATCTAAATCAGGTTCTTTAATTACAGCAGAGTATGCAAAACAGCAGGGACGAGAAGTTTTTGCTGTTCCCGGCTCTCCATTAGATGCCAGAAGTGAAGGGCCAAATGAATTATTGAAAAAAGGTGCTCGACTTGTTTCTTCAAGTCGTGATATTTTAGATGTATTAAAGAATAAGGAATATAAAGAATTTAAAGATGCTTTCCAAGATGAAGAACAGATCAGTTTAAAAGCTGATACAGATGAAACGGAAGTTGAAAAAATTCGTCATATGATTTTGGAGAATCTGTCTCCAGAAAAAGTGTGCGTAGATGATTTAATTCGTGAGATGAAATTGCCTGCTTCTATTGTTAATGTTGCTTTAATTGAATTGGAGCTGGCCGGTCGATTGGAACGACATCCAGGTAATAGTGTAAGTCTTTTGGCAGAATTGCCTTAAGGAGAATAGAAAATGAAGTTAGTTATAGTAGAATCCCCGGCGAAAGCCAAAACAATCAATAAATACTTGGGAAAGGATTATCAGGTTATTGCCAGCTTTGGTCATATTCGAGACCTTCCAGCAAAAGATGGTTCTGTTCGACCGGACGAAGATTTTTCTATGGATTGGGCGGTTGATGCTAAAAGTGAAAAGCATGTAAAGGATATCATTACAGCCTTGTCAAAAGCCGATGAAGTTTATTTAGCATCCGATCCGGATAGAGAGGGAGAAGCTATTGCTTGGCATATTGTACAAGAGTTAACTCGTCGTAAGAAATTAAAAGTGCCGGTTAAACGAGTTGTGTTTAATGAAATTACAAAATCAGCCGTTTTAGATGCTATTCAACATCCTCGAGATATTGATATGAACTTGGTAGATGCTTATTTGGCTCGACGCGCCTTAGATTATTTAGTCGGTTTTACATTATCTCCTGTTTTATGGCGTAAATTACCGGGTAGTAAGTCTGCAGGACGAGTGCAATCAGTTGCTTTGCGTTTAATTTGTGAACGAGAAGCTGAGATTGCGGCTTTTAAAGCACAAGAATATTGGACAATAGGAGCTCTTTTAGAAACACCTGCTTTGGAGTCTTTTAAAGCAGCATTGAACGAAGTTGATGGTAAGAAACTAGATAAGTTTGCTTTTAAAGATAAGGCTGAAGCCGATGCTATTACAGCGCGTGTTAAGACAGCTTCTTTTACAGTCGGCTCAATAGAGAAGAAACAAGTCAAACGTAATCCAGCTCCTGCTTTTACGACCTCAACTTTACAGCAAGAAGCTTCTCGTAAACTAGGCTTTTCTGCAAAAAAGACAATGAAGACGGCTCAAGAGTTATATGAGGGTGTAGAGATAAACGGAGAACGTGTCGGTTTAATTACTTACATGAGAACGGATGGAGTAGCTTTAGCTCAAGAAGCTATTATGGCTATGCGAGAATTTATAGAAAAAGAGTATGGTTCTGAATTTGTGCCAGCTCAGCCTCGCTATTATAAAAATAAAGTCAAAAATGCTCAAGAGGCGCATGAAGCCATTCGTCCAACAAATATCAATCGCACGCCGGAACAAGTTGCTGCTTTTCTTGATAAAGATCATTTAAAATTATATGAATTAGTTTGGAAACGAGCATTGGCTTGTCAGATGGAAAGTGCTGTTTTAGACAAGGTTTCAATCAATATTCCGTCTGAAGATTCTTCTTTATTGTTGCGAGCAACAGGACAAACAATCGCTTTTGCCGGTTTTATCAAAGTTTATAAAGAGGATGTCGATGATGAGAAGGAAGAAGAGGGCACATTGCTTCCTTCAATGAAAGAAGGCGATGTGTTGAGCTTGAAAGACGTTTTATCAGAACAACATTTTACTGAACCACCACCACGTTATTCCGAAGCTAGTTTAGTGAAAAAGATGGAAGAATTGGGAATTGGACGACCATCTACCTATGCCTCTATTTTATCAGTTTTGCAAGATAGAGCTTATGTTCGTCTTGAAAAGAAACGATTTATTCCTGAGGATCGAGGTCGTGTTGTGACGGCTTTTTTAGAGAATTTCTTTAATCAATATGTTCAATATGATTTTACGGCAAAATTGGAAAATCAATTGGATGATATTACATCCGGTGAAGAGAATTGGAAAAAAGTTTTGGCAGATTTTTGGAAAGGTTTTCATGGAACTGTCGAGAAAGTTTCGCCATGTCGAACAACAGAAGTGCTTGAAAAAGTGGATGCCGCTTTAGAACAACATTTGTTTCCGACAGAGGAAAGCCGTATTTGTCCAGAATGTCATAAAGGACGATTAAGCTTGAAAGTCGGGCGTTTTGGCGCTTTTATTGGTTGTTCAAACTATCCGGAATGTAAATATACGCGTCAGTTTTCAAAGGAGACAGCGGTGGCAGAAAATGAAACAGAGACAGAACCTAAGGAAGAAATGTCATATGATTTAGGAAAAGATGCTGCAGGTCATTCAGTTGTCGTTAAAAAAGGACCTTATGGTTGGTATGCTCAGTTAGGAGAAGGAAAAGACGCAAAACGTGTTTCAATTCCTAAAAACATGGAACCATCTCAAGTGGATTTAGAAAAAGCATTAGCATTACTTTCTTTGCCTCGTGTTTTAGGAAATGATCCTGAAACGAATGAAGTTATAGAAACCTCAATCGGTCGATTTGGCCCTTATGTTAAAAGAGGGAAAACTTTTCAATCTTTACAGCCTTCGGATGATGTATTAACCATTGATTTACAAAGGGCTTTAGCTTTACTTTCTAATACCAAGTCTAAAGCAAAAGTAGAAAGTATCAGCTTAGGCAATTATGAAGGAACAGATATACAATGGTTAGTCGGAAGATATGGTCCTTATTTAAAGTGGGGTCAGCAAAATATTGCTTTACCTAAGGAGTTGAAAAATCCGGATCAAAAACCGACTTTGGAACAAGCTATTGCGGTTATTCAAAAGAAAAAAAATTAAAAGTTAAGTAGAGAAAATGCTTTAAAGAATAGTATTTTTAACATATTTATTCTGCTTTTATTTTATAAAAATAAAAAAAATGAGATTTTTATCATTTTTTGCTGGCGTTCAACAATAAAAGCAGGTATAAATTTCCATTATGTTTTAGAATGAAGAGGAATAAAATGTCAGAAATAAAAAAAATCGGTGTTCTTACCAGTGGTGGAGATTGTTCAGGTCTTAACACGGCTATTCGTGCCGTAGCATGTTCCGCGCTCAGCAAAGGGTGGGAAGTTTATGGAATTGAAAATGCGACAGATGGATTATTCGCTCGTCCGATGCGTTATCGTCAATTCAGTTTTAAAGATTTTGACTTTCCCTATGCAAGGTTAGGTGGAACAATGCTTGGAACAAACAATTCCGGTAATCCAAATCTTCAGATGACAGCTGACGGCACAATGGAAGAATTAACGGATGAGCAATTAGTGGAAAGATTCCGTGACGGAGCTAAAGAATTAGGTTTGGATGCATTAGTTG
>CASDQF010000024.1 GCA_949282845.1 uncultured Alphaproteobacteria bacterium
CATTGACACGCGCAACAGAAACTGTTCCCGTCTCTAACGGCTGTCTCAGAGATTCTAATGCTTGCCTAGAAAATTCCGGTAATTCGTCTAAAAACAAAATACCATGATGTGCTAAAGAAATCTCTCCCGGCTTGGTCTTCAAGCCTCCTCCGACTAAAGCCGGCATCGACGCTGAATGATGCGGAGCTCGAAAGGGCCGCGTCATGACTAAAGAGTTATCCTTTAAAAGACCGGCAACCGAATGAATCGTTGACACTTCCAACATTTCCTTACTCGTCATCGGAGGTAAAATTCCGGGAAGACGCGCCGCCAACATGGATTTACCGGAACCGGGAGGACCAATCATCAATAAATTATGTCCTCCAGCCGCTGCAATTTCTAATGCTCTTTTAGCATTCTCTTGACCCTTCACCTCTCTCATATCTAAAAACTTTTGAGGTAAAGGCGGTGCTTCCGGAGAAGGACTATCCAATAGTTGAATACCTTTAAAATGATTTATAATTTCTATCACTGTTTGCGCCGGTAAAATCTCCGTATTACCAGACCACAAAGCTTCAGCACCTTGCTCTTTTGGACAAATGAAACCTAATTCATATTGTGTAGCGGCCAAAGCTGCGGGCAAAATACCGGAGACAGATGCTATTCTTGCATCCAAACCTAACTCACCCATTGTCAGATAATGAGATAATTGCTCCGTCGGAAGAATACCCATAGCACATAATAAGCCAAGAGCAATAGGCAAATCAAAATGAGACCCTTCTTTTATAACATCTGCCGGAGCTAAATTAACGACAATCCTTTTTGAGGGCAATGCTAAACCAAGAGAATGTAGAGCACCCCGAACGCGTTCAGAACTTTCAGCAACTGCTTTATCGGCCAAGCCGACGATTTTAAAAGCAGGAAGACCAGAAGAAACTTGGACTTCTACCGTTATTTGAAGAGTATCTATTCCCTTAAAAGTGACGGTTGGTATCCGCGAAAGCATCTCCTACCACCGAGGAATGGTATTATCGTTTCTCCATTGCCCAGCGGGATAAGCGGTTTCTGAAATAACTTCATCTTCTGCCGTAAAACGAGACAAATTATTAGAACGTACATAGCCTAAACGTTCATAAGAAGACAAGCAAACATCATCTGTTGCAGGGCAACGCACTAAATCCCGTTGAATAGGATGTTGCATAATAATAAATGATGCGCCTTGCACTGTGTAGTCAGCCGGCGTTGAATAAGAAGAGGGATCTGGGCTTCCCATTGGGATAGGGGCGGAACCGGTGAAACCAGGTTGAACGACAGGAACAGGCGGTAAATAAATATTAGTTGCATAAGCACGTGGCTCATCCATATAAGAAAGACGCCCATTCATTGCTTGATCATTCAAAGTCTTTTCTTTATAAGACAAGGCTTTGGAACGATTATAAAAATCAGCTTCTCGATTAGCTAATGTTTTTTCTCTTTCATACAACTCTTGTTGTGCGGAAAGGAGAGCTTTTTCTTTTTCGAATACTTCCTGTTCTTTACGTTGTAACGCGATACTGTTATCCTCATAAGCCGGTGGCTCAAACGCATACGGATTTTGAACAGGCGCGGTATCCACGACCGGTGTTGCATATTGTGGCACCGTTTGTGGCTGATTATAATCATACATAGGTTGCGTTCCGTAATATGGTGTTTGTTGAGTGCTCGGCTGCATCATGCATCCGCATAGCGTCAAACAAGAGACAAGCAAAAAGCGTTTCATTTTAAGACCCCTTTTTTAATTTCGCTGTTCTTACTATAAACAAAAAGAAAGAGAAGAACAAGTCTTTTTTATATTTTTTTTTATTTAAAAAAAAGTAAGGCTTTTCAGCGAGTCGTTTCGATTCGTTTTTTATTTAAAAATAAAATAAATTAAAAATAAAAAAACAGCGGCTGATTTA
>CASDQF010000025.1 GCA_949282845.1 uncultured Alphaproteobacteria bacterium
ATGATGATTGTGGCTGTATAGCGGGCTGTGTAGAGAAGTGTCCAGGTTTAGTTTGTAATGAAGAATGCACTATACCGAACTATGAGACCTGCAGTTGTGAATATGATACAAGTTGCTGTCCAGAGTTTAATGGGTGTGAGGGTTGTACGGAAGAGACGGTCGATGAGAATGGTTGTCCGATTTGTAGTGAAGACAAGACGATAACAGTTTTTGGCGGTTCGTGTTGTTTAGATGAGGTGACATGTTGTCCGTTGACGGATGGAGGATGTACACCGAGTTGTACGCCTTCTGAGGATTGTGATGAATGTAGTGATGGTTATTTAGTAGAAGTAGCTTTATCAGAAGGCAATACGATAATAGGGACTGGTGGCGGTACTGTTGTGACGGACGGGGCGATATATTGTTGTTTGAATTCATCGATGGCCGGTTGTGGTGCGTGTTATCCAGTATATTATGTACCTGGGGAGATGACGGGGAATTGTGAAGGCTGTCCGGCAGGTTTATATGAATCGAATAATGGGTTATGGATAGATTGTGTTGAGTGCACGGAAGATGGTCATTGTGATCCGAATAATTGCATTACATGCCAACGGAATAAGTGTTCATTGAAGTGTGAAGCAGGCGAGACCTGTAATGGGAAAGGGGAGTGTTGTTCTGATGGTGTTGGGAATGATGGAGAATGTTGTCCTGCTTTGACAGATCCAGATTGTGAGACAGAAACAGATGAGAATGGTTGCACAGTGTGTAAGACCTCTTGTCCAGATGAAACACCTGTTCCTTGCTCTTTAAATGGAGAAAGTTGGTGTTGCGCCGAAGGTAATACGTGCGGTTCTATGGTCGGAGAGTGTTGCTTGAATGGTGTTTGCTGCCCTGAAGGACAAAATGCTTATTACGGAACATATTATACTACTGATGGATATAGTATTGACTATGGAGTAAAAAAATATTATGGAAATGCTTCTACAAAAACATTCTGTTGTTCAAACGATCCATCTGCAAGTGGTCAAGAACAAGTCTGTTGTGATATAGGACAAGTAGAACTATATAACTATAAATACGGTACTCCCGATTATGATTACAAATCTTATGCTTGTAGAGGGCAAGAATATTGTGATCAATTTAATCCTGGTTCAACCTGGACTCATGAGCTTCATGCTGATTTGAGGACGAAGAATGGCGGTTTTTTTAAAGAAGATGTGTATGGTTGTGTTACATCTGATTATAAAAGAATCTCTTTATCTGAATTTTATTGTCCCTCAGATTCTGATTTTTATACAAAATGTGAAGGATGGTCATATGCTTATTGTTATTACTTTGAACCTGCAGGAGGAGAGATTTGTGATACACCACAATCCCCTCATTGGTAATTTTAAAAGATGCGTTGTACTTAGTTAAATAAAAATTATTATATTTTCGTAAATATAAAAATAAAACAATCCCCTCTTTCGAGGGGATTATCTTTATTTATCCTGTGATGGCATCTCTGCTTCTTTTGCTAGGTTCGCCACAAACTCATCTAACTTCATCACTTCCTGTTTATCACTTCCCAATCGACGCACGGCAACCGTTCTATTTTCCTTTTCTTTCCCACCGACAACAGCAATAACAGGCACTTTTGATAATGAGTGTGTGCGAATCTTATAGTTAATCTTTTCGTTTGAACTATCAACAGAAGCAGACAAACCTACCTTTTTCAAAGCATCCGCCACTTCCCTTGCATAATCGTCAAACTCTGAAACAATAGGTGCCACAACAACTTGCTCCGGAGATAGCCACAATGGCAAATGCCCGGCATAGTTCTCAATTAAAATCCCTAAAAAACGCTCTATAGAACCAAATAATGCTCGATGCAACATGACCGGCTGATGCTTTTCTCCATCCTCTCCGATGTAAGAAATATCAAACCGTTGCGGTAAGTTCATATCCATTTGAACCGTCCCACATTGCCACTCACGTCCAATCGCGTCTTTTAAAATAAATTCCAGTTTCGGCCCATAAAAAGCGCCTTCTCCCGGATTGATTTCATATTTGTAGCCGTGATGCTCCAAAGCATTTGCCAATGCTTTTTCAGACATGTCCCAAATTTCATCAGAACCTATACGATAAATACTATCCGGTCGAGTGGATAAATAGATCTTAACATCTTCAAAACCAAAGTCTTTATAAATGTCTAATATCAATTTAATCGTCCGAACACATTCTTCTTCCATTTGCTCAGGCGTACAGAAAATATGCGCATCATCCTGCGTAAATTCTCGCACACGCATCAACCCCATTAAAGAACCTGATGCTTCATATCGATTCACCATACCAAACTCTGCCATACGCAACGGTAAATCTCGATAAGATTTAATCCCCTGTTTATAAACAAGCAAACCACCGGGACAGTTCATCGGCTTTACACAGAACATCTTATCATCTTCTGTTTTACCGGAATAATTGTGAGCTCCGTATTTATCCCAGTGTCCGGAAGTTTCCCACAAGCATCTGTCCATAATTCGAGGCGTTGCGACTTCAATATAACCGTTATTTTCTTGACGCTTACGCATATACTCTATTAACTTCCGATAAATCTTATAGCCTTTATCATGCCAAAATACCGCACCGGGAGCATATTCCGGCTCAAAATGGAACAAATCCATATCTTTTCCAATCTTACGATGATCCCGTTTTTCCGCCTCTTCCAACATGGTTAAGTAAGCTTTCAGCTCTTTATTATCGGCAAAGGCTGTTCCATAAATGCGTTGCAGCATTTCGTTTTTAGCATCTCCGCGCCAATAAGCTCCGGCAACTTTCATCAATTTAAACGCTTTTCCCAATTTCCCAGTCGATGGTAAATGAGGTCCACGACACAAATCAATATAATCACCTTGACGATAAACAGAAATTTCTGCGTCTGCCGGTAAATCATTAATGATTTCAACTTTATAATGCTCACCTTTCTGGGTAAAATAAGCAACAGCTTTTTCTCGAGACCAGACTTCCCTCTCAATCGGCAAATTTCTGTCAACAATCTCAGCCATCCGCTTTTCAATGCGTTCCAAATCGTCCGTACTAAATGGCTCTTTCTTCGCAAAATCATAATAAAAACCATTTTCAATCACGGGACCAATGGTCACTTGTGTTCCAGGAAACAGCTCTTGAACGGCTTGTGCCATAATATGAGACGCTGTATGACGTAAAACATTTAATCCTTCTGTCGTTTTTGCGGTCACAATTGTCACAGTCGCATCTGTGGTAATCGGTGTCGTTAAATCTTGCAATTTCCCGTTAACTGTGACAGCAAAAGCGGCATCAGCCAATCCTTTACTGATTTTCATCGCAACATCTAACCCTGAAACGGGCTCCTCGAAAGAAAGGACCGAGGCATCCGGTAATTGAATTTTTATCATTTTCTTTTCCTTTTTCACTTTAAAACAAAGAAGGCTTGGATTTTACCAAACCTTCCTTAACTCGTCAAGAAAAACAACTGCTTTTATCGAGATAAGCCCGTTTTTCCCGACAACACATATGTTCGTGGTTTTGATAATTCTTTTTGAGCTTCCTCCAACGCTTGACGGCGAGACACATTGGTCTCTTCACGGACTCCTCTTTCTGGATCAATCGTCGGATTTACTTTCGAAAACGTTGCCGGAGAAATATCCATATTCATAATGAAGTCTTTCCAGGCCTCTTGTGAAGCACTCACGGGTAATGATAATGAATTTGCAGCCTTCAACAAATTATGATAAGAAGCTAATTTTCCTCCTGTCCGAATATAAACATCAGCTAAAGCTGCTCGAACAATCGCCGGTTTATGAGTATAATCCGGTACAAGCTTTTCAATTTCAGGCGTTATTTTACGCAAATAAGAAAGAGTATATGAACGAATAGCATTGTTTTCAATTTTAAAACTTGAAAACTCATTTAACACTTTTTCTGGTAAGCCCGGAATAGGCTCTAATAAATGCTTATAAATCATCCTTTTAATTGCCGGTACATTTTTGCGTCCAAGTCCATCAAAACTGGATTTTAAAGAAACAAATTCCGCTTCTGAAATCGGCGTACCGAAACCAATCAGAATCGTAGGCTTATCCTGAAAAACGCCTTTTCGAGGATAGTAAGAAAAATGTCCGTTCAAGTCTCGTAACGCCTGATAAGTTGCCAACAAATGCTCGCGCGCCGGGTCCCGAGGACGAGAAACGGCTTTTTGCGTCTGTTGAGCCGGCTTAGATATCGAAGATGATGACTCTTTACAACCTGAAGCTGTTAGAACAGTTGCGGCTGCCAGCCCCACAGGTAAAACTGTTTTTAAAATCTTTCTTTTCAATGTCATAATTATACCCTTTTTAGTTTTAAACTAAACTAGCAAATGTCTTTATTTTTGTCAAAGCCCAACATCTCGATTGACTTTTCTCATTGCTAATTGTTGCCGTGCTTCTTCCTTTTGTATCATGGTATCCAATGGAACAACTTGTCGTTTAGCTGCAAGATGGAACATTTCGGCAATCGCTTTATTACGTTCCGGTGAAACAGATTTACGACTAGACTCTGCTGCCATTTTAGCATAATCTTTCTTTGCAACACCTAAGGTCCAAAAATTTTTAAAATTTTTTGTCGAAAAGCCACCCGGACCTAAGTTATATTCCATATCTATCATCGCATATTGAGCTTCATATGCTAAATCATGGAAACCGACCCCCACAGAACGACATTTGCGCTCTAAACTCGTAATACAAGCATAAAGTTTTTGTGTTTCTCTTTTTTCTAAACTGGCCGGCGTAACCTCATAAGGGCATAAGCTCTTATAATACACGGCTTTATAGTCAAAACCTTTTTGAGCCTGGATTTGACGTAATTTATACAGCTGCTTAAAATATTGCGCTTTTTGAGCTCTGGTTAACGTATGACCATCTTTTGTTTGAAAATCCAACCTATCAAATTCAGTCCATGTAGATACATTCAGTCCTCGACCAACGGTCAAATACCCTTTTGAATCAAAATAAGGATGTGGAATGCTTCCTTCATATTTAGGCAACTCTTGTTTTGTAAAAGCAACCAAAGAATCTCGTCGTTGAACTTTCATTTTTAACAACAAACTATAAGTGTTCTGAGCTTTTTGCTCTGTTTTAGGCGTTGCTTCAGAAGAGGGCTTTTCTGCACCTTGAGCCGTCATACCGGCGACACTGACCAAACCAGACAACATTACTGGCGCCAAACGTTTTAATCCTCTTTTTTTAAAGAAATCTTTTAACATTTGCCCTCTCTATAACATAATAAATATACCACAAAATTAAAAAAATATCAACTTTTAATATCAGTTTATGCACAAGCCTTGACTTTTTAATTACAAATACCAACATAAAGAAAGTATTTGTTTTTTTAATAAATAAGGGAGAAAAAAATGGAAATTTTTACAAAAATTTGTCTATGGATCAGCTTAATTGGCGCATTCAGTTGGGGATTAATCGGTTTATTCGGAATTGATATGATTGCTCTTGTTTTCGGAACGATGTCTTTAGTCTCGCGTCTATTGTATATCGTTGTCGGATTAACCGCCATTTGGGTTGCCCTTAAAGAGCTTAATTTAATCCCAAGTCAAGATTAATAAAAAAAGCCGCTTGTTCAAAAGCGGCTTTTTATTAACCTCGCGCTCGAGAAGACGCCACCAACATCGTTAATTGAGGCTGGGTCTTTTGTCCCAAGCTATCAAAAAAAGATGGCCCTAGTTGTTGTTTTTGCTCTGTCGTTAAAAGAGAAGGAAGCTGCTCTTGTAATTTCTTTAACTCTGTAGGCTTCAACTCTCCCAAATCCACTTGCTCGCCACTTTTATCGTATGTATAAACATTCGAAGAAACAGAACTTTTATTTAAAGAATCTGAAGGAGAAACATTAATTTCCACCTGATGTTGATCTTGCCTAAAACGTAAAATTGTTTGATCCGCATTCTTTTCAATTTGAACATCTGAAATATGATCAAATGTAGATAAAAATGGCGACTCTGTCTCTTTCTGAGGCATGTTTGCTTCTTCTTGAGATTGTTGAGCATCTTTTTGCCGATTATGAGCTAATAATTGTTCTTTATAAGCGTCAAAAAATTCCCTTTCCTGTGCTACTTCTTTCGGAAGTGCTTTCAAATAATCAACAAACTTACCTTCATAATTTTTACAAACACACCATAAAGCAAAATTCTGCATACTTTTTAAAAATAAAACATTCATTCCTGAAGACAATGCCTCGCCTTTAGCACCCGGTATGCGTTCCGCATAGGTTTGCCCTATCTTCTTCAGGTCAATAATGTCTTCGCTGTTGCAAGCCGCAACAGCATCGTATCCTTTATCAAGGAGAGTATCTAATTCATCTTCTTTTATCGGACGACGTTGTCCATTTTCTTCCACCACAATCTCCGGGCTATAAGGGCGAAACGACATGTCTTCCGGATTTTGAGGCGTTTCAAGGCGATATATCATACTAGCACTTTGTTTCCTGGCAACTAAATTTCCTAATAGCCATTCTATTGCTTCAGGACGCATTAAAACCAAAATTGTTTTATCCCCGTCCTTAACTTTTAAACCAGTTTCTCCGCCTTCCGCAAAAAGATCAACAGCTCCCAGGTCTGGATTTGTTTTTTGCTTTTCTCGAAACAACGGCGTATCAAAAGACAAGCCATTCTCTGTAATTTTCTGATTATTTAAAAACTGCCCGAAAAGACTGGTGTCATCAATCTTTTGAACAGAGACTGGTTGAGCTTTTACAGAAAAATCTTCTTGTGGGGCATCGGCTTCCATCGCACCAGCACCTAAACTCATCGCTGTTGAAGCAATCAAAAGATGTCTTTTTAAACCTTTTAAATCAGGCATAAAAACCTCCTTGTTTAATCTTACTTATTTTATCAAAAAAACTCTTTTTTGTCAAATGATCTCTCTTTCATCCAACAACTGAAACAAAGCTTCCGCATAAAACAATTCAGCTTTCAGATTCCTTTTTATACCTTAATATCGATAGTATTTAACTCCGTGCACGTAAGGAAGCCACAATCATACTTAATTGAGGTTGTGTTTTTTGATCAAAATCATTAAAAAATGAATCTCCCAACTGTCGTTTTTGTTCGACAGTTAAAACAGAAGGAAGTTTCTTTTGTAATTCTTTCCACTCTTCAGGCTCTAAACCTCGTAGCCCTATTTGCTCCCCATTCTTATCATAAGTATAAACATTTGAAAAAATAGAACTTTTCTTTAAAGATGCTGACTGACAAACATTAATTTCTACTCGATGTTGACCTTGTTCAAACAGTAATATCGTTTGATCCGCATTCTTTTCAATTTGAACATCTGAAATATGATTGAATGCAATTAAAGAAGCTTGACGCTCTGCTTCTTTTTGCGCCAACATTTGTTCTTCTTGAAGCCTTTTTTCTTCGCGTAGTTGATATAAGGCTACGGCTTTTGCTTTCTGTTCTTCAAACTCTTTTCTTTCTGCCGCCGACAACTCAGGAAATTTCTTTAAATAATCGACAACCTCTTTTTTATATCCCTTCCCAAAACTTTCTAAAAGAGTATTTTGCATGCTTTTAAAAAGCAATGCTTTCATACTTACAGCGAGAGCTTGTCCCTTAGCGCCTCCTATACGTTGAGCGTATTTCTGTATCATCTTTTTGGCGTCTATAATATCCTCACTGTTGCAAGCAGTAAAAGCTGCTAATCCTTTATCAAAAATAACACCTAGCTCACTTTCGTGAATAGGACGCCTTTTGCCATTTTCCTCAACTAAAATTTCCGGATAAGAAGAATGAAATTTCCAATCATTTGGATTGTCCGAAAGTTTGGAAATAACAGCCTCTCCTTTATCCATTGCAATAAGCGCTCCTATTAAACGCTCAACTGTCTCCTTGGGCATCAACACCAAAATTGCTTTATTCCCATCCTTAATTTTTAAACCGGTCTCTTCCCCTTCCGCAAAAAAATCAACATCTCCTAAGTCTGGATTTGTTTTTTGTTTTTCTCGAAACAATGGCGTATCAAAATATAAACCGTTATAAGTAATTTTCTGATTGTTTAAAAATTGATTTAAAAGACTATTTTCCTCAACTTTTTGAACAGAAACAGTCTCATGTGCCTGTTCTGGTGATGTATCCGTTTCCATTGCTCCAGCACCTAAGCTCATCGCTGCCGAAGCAATTAAAAGATGTCTTTTTAAGTTTCTTATTAAGGGCATAAATCCTCCTTTTTTATTTTACCAAAAAGGCTCTTTTTTGTCAAACGACACCCTCACACTAAAGCAAATGAAAAGAACTTTTCTTCAGAGGAAGCCTTTTACCACAAAAAACGTCTAAAAAAAACAGTATGTTAATTGAAAAAAATGAAGAAGACCTTCTTTTCTTCTTTTCGGCTGCTGCTTTCAGCATATTTGAAAAGAGAATCTCATTAATCTTTATTTTCAAACAAGCTAAGAATCGTTAATCCTTTATTTTTATTATTTTTTTTAAAAGATTTTATGCGAAATATAAATTACATCGTATATTATGTTATACGGTTTTTTTATCATGAAAAAAATAATCTTCATCTTAGCCGACTTAATAATAAGTTTATCTGCGAATGCACAAGTATGGTTTCCTTTTATTCGTGTTCCGGGTAAGCAACAAGAAATGGTGTTAAAAGATTTGAATATTGATGTTCAAATTATGGGAGCTATTGCGACAACAACTTATGACATGGTATTTTTTAATCCAAACAAAAAAATATTAGAGGGTCAAATCATTTTCCCAATGACACCGAACCAAACAGTCGTTGCAATGGCCTTGGATATCAACGGTCGGATGAGAGCCGCTTCAGCCATAGATAAGGATGAAGCTCGTCGAATTTTTGAAGAGCAAGTCAGAAGCAATATTGATCCTGCTTTAATTGAAAAAGTAGCCGGCAATCAATATAAAATGCAAATTTATCCATTTTTACCAAAAAATACTCGTCAAATTCAAATAACAACGGAAGAAAATTTAAAAGTTATCAATAATGAAATGTCTTTATCTATTCCCTTAACATATAATAAAAAATTAAACAGTTTCAGTGTTACGGTGAATGTTGCGCAAGACGCTTCAAAAAAGCCAAAAGTTAAAACAGATCTTGAAAATTTTATATTTACACAAAAAGAACAAAATTTAACAGCATCATTTAAAGTAAAAGATTATTTACTTAACAACTCATTGGAATTCACTTTTCCAGCGCCTCAAAAAGAAATCGTCTATACCGGTTCCAAAGCTGAAAAGAATTATTTTTATTCAAATATAAATGTAAAAAAATCTCAAAAAGATAAAACACTTCCAAAGAAAATTGCCCTAGTTTGGGATATTTCATCCTCTGGAAGTGAACGCAACTTGAAAAAAGAAAAAGAATGATTAAGTGCTTATTTAGAAAAAATCAAAACTGCAGATATTGATTTAATCACGTTTAATATTGAACAAAACGAATCCTCATCATTTCAAGTTAAACAGGGCAAGAGCTCCTCTTTATTCAAAGCTATTGACAAATTGTCTTATGACGGAGGAACTTATTTAAATAAAGTGGATTTGTCAAAAATAAAAGCAGATGAAATTTTGCTTTTCACAGATGGTATTGCAACCATTGGAGACAGTATAATAAAACCAGTTAAGACACCTGTTTACGTCATAACTTCATCGGATAAGAGCGAATTTTAATGTTATCCAATTTAGCAAACAAAACATTGGCTCGTTTAATCAACTTAAAAAATACTTCTGTTGAAGATGCTTTAAAACAATTGATACAAAAAAATTTACGTTTGATTGCTTATAAAACAGACACTGCACACGATATTTATCCATTGCCGTCAGCTATTATTGACGAAAATTTTATTTTTACCGGAATATATGATGGTAAAGCCGCAGAAATTGAATTACTCTTTGGCTACGACGATAAAAATATTACAGAAAAGAAAATTATTAAAATCGGCGCTAATCAAAAAAACCCGTTGGTTCCCAGACGAAGCAATTTTACAGTTAGGAAAAGACTTTTCAATTTTGACTGAATATACATCTTTATTGGTGCTGGATAGTTTAAAGGATTATCTTCGGTATAAAGTAGCTCCAAAAGATGCGGATTTATTAGAAAAATACAATCGTTATGTGTATTTAAATGAACAAAAAAGCAAATACGCAGAAGAAAAAGAAAAACGTCGGGCAATTGTAGATTCTATTCGTATAGCAAATAAAATAAAAAAATGGTGGAAAAAAGATTTTAAACAAGAACCGCCACCGGCACCTAACGAACCTTGGAATTTTGAAAGAAAACCGAAAAATTTAGATAAAGAAAACCGATTAATAGGCAGCATAAGCACCCAGCCACTCAACGAACATGTACTTAGAAATGATAACGGCAATATTATAGGAAAAATTATTCCAACAAAAAATATAAGTGAGCGTTTATCAACCCCGGTTCTAGAGGAAAAACAAACGGAAGCCAAAACCAAAATCAAACTAAAGAAATGGTCACCAAATACACCTTATATGAAAGAATTACGTAAGATCAAAGATGCTGATTTATATAAAGCATATTTAAAATTACGTAAAGAATATCAAGATATGCCAGCATTTTTCTTTGATGTAGCTGATGAATTTGCTAAACGAAATATGGCTGATAAATCCACTTTGGTTTTAACGAATTTATTGGAGATGAAAATAGATAATGTTGAATTATTACGTGTAACAGCTCATAAGTTACAATCCTATGGTCAATATCAAATGGCCGAAATCTTGATTCAAAAGAAAGGCTGTTTCAAGAGCATATTTCGATAAACATAACGGGCAGTTATCCGATGAAAGCAATCAAAACGAGTAAAGAAAATTGTTCAAAATGTCCTAATTATAACTATATCAATGGACTTTGCGTTGAAAAACCTCCTATAGAACCTTTTATGGCGGATTTTGACAATAGAAAATATTATGATTGTTCTGTGGAACTTTCTTTAAGTATTTCAAAAGAAGAGTGCGATAAATGTACTAATAGGATAATGGTGGGAAATGCTTGTGTTATAAACGAATGTCCAGATGATAAACCGATTCAACTATCTGATGGACAATGTAGTTCCTGTCACAATAATTCAATGCTATCCATCCCTAAAGAACTATGTGATAAATGTCCTAATCGAGTTATGCAGGGTCCATTCTGTATGTTAAAAGAATGTCCGAAGGAAACGCCTATGATTGGAGATAATGGACGTGTGAAACAGATAGATTATTAGCTATTTCACAAACAGAATGTGCAAAATGCCCAAATCGCAAAATGAAAGGAAACTATTGTATTTTAAAATAATGTTATTTAATCAAAGTATGAGCCCCCACTTTCTGCATAATTTTAAATCTGCTGAACACATATGGTCTCTTATCATCTCTCACACAGCATCATAAAAAAATTCAAAAAATGATGTCGGTTTTATTTTAAAATCAGGATATGCCCGTTGGCTCATAGAAATGAGACTGAGATAAGGAAATCCCCACACTATATGGCAAGCAGATAACAACCATTTTCAGCTTTAACATCTTCTTGTAAATCTATTCTGTCTTAGAGAGGATTAAATATTGGAGTAAATTTTTTAATAGTCTTTATTTTGTAAGGTATTTCAAAAAAAAGACTCCGATATTTTTTTTGGAATCTTTTTATAAGCACTTAATAAACAAGCATTTTAATTGGAGCGGGCGAAGGGATTTGAACCCTCGACATCAACCTTGGCAAGGTTGCGCTCTACCCCTGAGCTACACCCGCAAAATAGAATGTCCTCTTTATGACACACCTTTCCTAAAAAATCAAGCTTTTTTTCGAAAATTTTCTCAAAAATAATCAACCCTTTGTTTTTAAAGCATTTTTAAACCTATAGTTCCTCTTTTTTCCTGTTGAAAAAAAAACAAAAAAGCGTATAATGACCGCCTTACGAAGGAAATAAAAATGGATTTTGATGTTATTGTTGTCGGCGGCGGTCATGCCGGTTGTGAAGCGGCTGCAGCTGCTGCTCGTGTAGGTGCCAAAACAGCCCTAATTACACATAAAATTAAATCAATCGGTGACATGTCTTGTAATCCGGCTATTGGTGGTTTAGGAAAAGGAACTGTTGTCAGAGAAATTGATGCCTTAGATGGCTTAATGGGACGTATTATTGATGCTGCCGGACTACAGTTTCGCATGTTAAACCTCTCCAAAGGTCCCGCCGTTCAAGGTCCAAGAGCTCAAGCGGATAAAGACCTTTATAAACAGCTGATGCAAGAAGCTTTATTAAATTACCCAAATTTAACCCTCATCGAAAACGCTGTTGAAGGTATCTTGTTTAATCAGGATACATTAACTGCTCAAGGTGTCCGATGTGCTGATGGAACAGAACTGACCTGTCATGCCGTCGTCATCACAACAGGAACCTTTTTAAACGGACTGATGCATCAAGGTGAACAAAAAACAATTGGCGGACGTTGGGGAGACCCCTCTTGCGTTGGTATTACACCGGATTTGAAGCGCATGGGATTAACAGTCGGTCGACTTAAAACAGGAACGCCCGCTCGATTGGAGCGAGACAGTATTGACTGGGCACAAACAACGGAACAACCGGGAGACTCTTTTCCGCAGCCATTTTCTTATTTAACAAAAGCGATTATCCAACCTCAAGTCTCTTGTTTCTTAACTCACACAACGTCGGAAACGCACAAGATTATTCAAGCGAATTTATCTCGAGCACCCATGTATTCCGGTCAAATTAAATCTATCGGACCACGTTATTGCCCAAGCATTGAAGACAAAATTGTTCGCTTTGCCAATAGAGATAGTCATCACATTTTCTTAGAGCCTGAAACACGAAATGGTCCTTCTATCTATCCGAATGGGATTTCAACCAGCTTGCCTGTTGATGTACAAGACGCCTTCTTACGCACGATACCGGGGCTTCAAAATGTCCGGGTCATTCGTTATGCCTATGCGATTGAATATGATTTCGTCGATCCCCGTGAGGTTAAGAGAACTCTTGAAACAAAGAAAATCAAAAAACTCTTTTTAGCCGGACAAATCAACGGAACAACCGGCTATGAAGAAGCGGCCGGACAAGGTTTACTGGCAGGCGTTAATGCTGCGCTTAAAGCTTTGGGAAGTGATAAAGAGCTCACCTTTGACAGAACAAACAGCTATATTGGTGTGATGGTGGATGATATCACGACTTTTGGTGTGGATGAACCTTATCGATTGTTTACCTCCCGAGCAGAATATCGTTTAACGATTCGAGCTGATAATGCGGATTTACGATTAACACCGCTGGGAATTGCCGTCGGCTGTGTATCTGAGGAGAGGCGCCAAGCTTTTGAAGCTAAAAAGAAAGCGTATGATACCTTAAAATATGATTTAACACATTCCTTTGTCAGCCCAAAAGAGTTATTAACGCAAGGGTTTGATGTTCCTGTTCGAGGGGCAAAGCATAGTTTATTTGGTTTGTTAAGCTATCCCGAAGTTTCTTGGGAGATGATGGGACGTGTTTTTCCTCATCTGGCAGATTACCGAGCAGATGTTGTTCAACAAATGATGATTGAAGGACGTTATCAAGGGTATTTATCTCGACAAGAAGCAGATATTGAAGCTTTCAAAAAAGACGAGTCCGTTAAGATACCAGAAGATTTAAATTACGATGAAGTCGGTGGACTTTCCATTGAAATTCGAGGACGTTTAACGCGGGCAAAGCCGGCTACAATCGGTGTAGCTGCTCGTTTACCGGGTATGACACCGGCCGCAATTACCGCTTTATTAGGTCATTTAAAAAGCAAAAAAAAGGGGAATTAAAATGTCTGTTGCTTTAGTTTACATTACGGATAATGTGTATGTTTTACCAACTGTTGTCAGCATAAGCTCTGCCATCCAGAACAAAAATCCGGAGACCATTTATGATATTTATGTCATCGGCTATCATTTAAGCCAAGGCTTAGAGGAAGCTTTTCCTTTACTCAATACTGAAAATGTGCGTATACATTATTTAGCTTATAAAGAAGATCCCGTTTTAGAAAAAATTAAACCGGACATTTATGTAACCAGTACAGCTCTTTTAAAATTTAAAATTGCTGATTTACTACCCAATGTAGATAAAGCAATTTATATCGATGGTGATACTTTGGTTCAAAAAGATTTAACACAAATGTATGAAATTGCTTTGGAAGATAAAGCTATCGGCGCTGTTAAAGATTATGCTTGCGTTGAATTATTCCACGATAATCTTAACTTACCAACCTATTTCAACAGCGGCATTCTTCTGATGAATTTAGCTCTTTGGCGAAAAAAAGACTTTGGAACACAGCTGATGGAGCTGAAAAAAGAACGTCCTGAATTAAAATATATGGATCAAGATGCCTTTAATATGTTTTTTCAAGATAATTATAAAAAATTACCTGTTATTTATAATGCAATGATGCCTAATTTTCGAGGATATTCCGTTCCTATGTCGAACTTAAACGCTTTTTATGACTCTCACTTCTCGGATTATCAGAACATTTTAGAAAATGCCGTGATTATTCATCTGACCAACTCATACAAGCCTTGGCTTTTCAAGGGTGTTTATTTATCTGACCTTTGGATGAGCTACCTTCAAAAAAGTCCTTTCCGAGATATTCAGTTATCACTGGCCGAACCAAAATAATCATAAAATTGGAAAAAAGCCAATGGATAATTTAAAATCAGCTCCTCTAAAAAAGAGGTATAAGCTGAAACAATTCCTTTGATCGGTGCCTGACGCGTAAATAATGTATATGTATTTGGTGCTGTTTTGATACACGCGATAAAGAAAATAGGACTTTCCATCAAACGAGCAAAAGTAAACGCTCCATGAGGCAAAGAGATGTATTTATCCAATAATACCACCTTCTCTTGTCGTCCTGAAACATTTTTAGAAATTCGATCAGCTGCCATCATAACTAACTCACCCTTTTCTAAAAAACTCTTCATCTCTGCCGCTGTCGACATATCAATCTCATCCGTTGGATGGATAAACACACTTGGATCATGACAATGAGCTCGATAGAACTCAAAGAAGATTTGGCTTTGCGTTGTATCTTGAAACGCATGCATAATCCGTGGAGGAAAAGCGCGAACTTGAGTATAAAGACTTTGCAAGATTTCAATACTGCCGACATGAGAACATAAAAAAAAGATTCCTTCTTTTGCTTGTATCCTTTTTAACAATAAAGAAAAATCACCCTTTTGATCAATTTCAAGTCGTAATTTTTGTTTACACAACGCTGCCGCATCCACTTTATCAAACAAAGCTGTCACATAAGACATAATATGAGCATGACTTGTAAAAGAAACAGGTTGAAGTCCTCTTTTTTTACGGGCCGTATTCAAAACATCACGATAAGCGCAAGATGCTTTTCTGGCAGGATCGGCAAAAATCCAAATACATGTTCCGACGATAAATAAGGCGCCTCGGAATAACCAAAGCGGACAAAATCGATAAATAGTCCACAATATGGCTAATCGTCCACGACCGACACTTTGTTCTTTTTGAACAAACCAAGCTTGCGTTTGTTTGTTTTTTCGTTTACAGTCCTTTGTCATGGAAGTTTTTATAGCAGATTTAGACGCTGTCGGCAAGGAAGAAGAACAAGCTTACGCCGCATTATTAAACTCGGATGAAAGAGTTCGTTCAGAGCATATGTCCGTGCAACGACGCAAAACTTTCTTGACCGGACGAGCCTTAGCACGAGACGTGCTTGGACAAATCTTAGGAGAACCGCCACAGCAAGTTGATTTTAAATTGTTGGCCAGTGGCGCACCGGCTTTAAAAAAAGAAGGACCTTTTTTTAATTTATCACATAGCGGACATTTTATTTTAATGGCAGTCGATGACCATCCTGTCGGTGTGGATATTGAACATATCAGTAAATCCAGAAATATAGACGCTATTGTTCGTGAAAATTTTGATGAAGCAGCAAAAAGAGCTTATTTTGTCTTAGATTTAGCAGAACGACGCCCTTTTTTCTATCGATTGTGGACAATGAAAGAAGCGGCTTTAAAGCTAAAAGGATGCGGAGGAGACACACTTCCTCTTCTTCAAGGACTGAAAGAAAGTCCCGCCGAACCTATCCATTTTTATTCCGGTTCTTTATTCGATTATTTTTTTGCCGTTGCCGGAAAAGAGCCCCTTCGAACAATGCAATTTATCCTAAAAACACCGCTTAAAGGAAGAGAAAGCTTTTTAACACCGGAAAACACTCTCTTAAGCTAGAGTGTAAACATCTGAGTTAAAATATGGCTAATTTCCTGATGACTATTTTCCGGTAAAATACCGATTTTACGCATCAATGCCGTCTTTCTAATTGTGCGAAGTTTATCCAAAGCAATCTGTGCGTCTCGTCCTTTCATTTCAATCATAACCCGATAAGGTAAAGGACGAATATGACTGATAATCGGCGCAATCATCACATAAGGTAAAGCGGTATTCAGTTCATTCGGAGATACGACAACACAAGGTTTTTGAACTCCTTCATCCTCTGTTTCATAAACCATAAAACGTTTTACCATTCCCAATCTCCCTCCTCTTGCCATGGCGCTGTTTCGTTCTCTAAAACGGATAACTCTTCCCAACCGCGTCGCGTTGTATCCGCTGCCGTTAAAACTAAAGAACGACCTTTTACTTCAACATTTAACATCTCTTCAAATCGGCATTGTTTAATTAAAGAGGAGGGAATACGTATCCCTTGTGAATTCCCTATTTTAATTAAAGGCAACTTCATGCGGCGCCTCCTTTCTTCCCTAAAGCTTGTTTTAAAATCATATAAAGTCGACCGGCGTCAGAACCAATTAAAACCGGCAGAAGAACATCTTTTTTCTCATTATTCTTTGCTTTCTGCGCCAACGCATCAAACTCTGATAAATAACGTGTGACCGCTACACGAACCGCATTGTTCTCTTGATAAAGCGCTTTAAATTTATCCAACTTTTCTTTCGGAAGAGCCGTTATCAGATAACGCATAAACGCTCCATTATCTCCAGCATAGTACTTTTTCCACTGCTCTTCTTCCGCCTTAGGCGTAAATACATGCACAATGTCAATCGAAAACAAAGAAAGATGCTCTAAAATTAATCGCGCGTCTTTCATAAACTGATCTGTTTGTGTAGAAGCAAAATCTGCTTTCAGTTCTTTCAAATAGGCCTCCGTCGAACGACTGACCTCCAAAAGATTTTCTGCTTGCTTTTCTAAGCCTAATGTCCCCAACTCATGTAATTTAGAATCCACAGAGGTTAACGCTTCTCCTAATAAATCAGCCTGTGTTGCAAATTGCGCTCCGACATCGCCTAAATGATGGATTGCTTTATCTGAAAGTTCAAAAACTGCGTGTGTTTGTTCAGCCGCATGTTCTGCTGCACCCGTCAACTTATGAAGCGTCTTTTCAACTTCTTGATCCAATAAAGCACCTTGGGTTTTCAAAATCGTTAAAATCTTCTCTGCATTTGCAAATAAGCGCTCATTATAAGTTTGTGTTTGGACTTCGTATTGACTTAAAATACCTTCCAGTCTATCCATATGGGTTTGAAAATGAACCGCCGTCCCATCTGCTGAGACAACGATTTGCTGCGTTTTTTCCGCCGCCTCTTTTAACGTATCCGTCACACGGTCAATTGATTTCATATTTTCCGTTAAAAGCCCCGCAACACCCGTCATTGTTCGCGCGACCTTTTCAGATGTCGCTTGTAAAACCATCGCTCGTTCAGATAAGTCTTCTGTAATCCCACGAGTACTCTCGTTCGCTTTCTGAGTTGACTTTGCAAGAACTTGAACATGATGGGCCATTTCTTTAATAGAAGTCAATGTCTGTGTGTCAACATGATCGATAACTGTCGCCAAATCTTTAATCCATAATTTCAAATCATCCCGAACGCTGTTCGTTTGATCCGCCACCTCTGCAAAAACTTTTTTAAACTCTCTTATCTGTGCACGCAACGCGTCTGTCAGAGACTTTGTATAAATCGCTCCTTCTTCCGTCGGATACATCAGTTGATTCATATAGCGACGAAGGGTCTGTGTCTCTTGTCGAAGTTGATTGCGACGCTCTATCCACGCCACGACAAACCAAATTAAAGCAAAAGGAACTAACTGGCTGAGAACCATACCCATAAACTCAGCCGGAACCAATCGATACCGATTTGACCACCAAGCCGTTTCAATAAAATAATCTACAGCCACCAACAACCATAAAAGACTCAGTCCAATGCCGATCCAATAAATCGGTTTGCGATACCACGCAAAACGCTTTTTGAAATTTGTTTCATCAAAATTATCTTGTTGACGCATAGATAAATCCTCCTTAACAAGAGAAGCTTAACGTCCTTTTTTTCTTTTGGCAAGAAGAAATTACATTGTAATTACATTTTTATAAAATACCCTCTTAAATAAGCTTCTCGCAAATAAAAAACTAAAAAAGCTTTTTATCCACATTTTAAATATATTTTTCTTCTTCTTTTTCATCCTAAACTATGAGTCAAATAAGCACTTTATGGTTGACTTATCTTTTTTGCATACATATACTACTATGAGTTGTAATCATACAAGCTTAAGACAGAGGAGAGAAAAATGAAAAAGAAATCTTTACGCGGTCGTGTCGATGGAGCACCCAATCCGATTGATATTCACGTTGGTAACCGCGTTCGAATGTGTCGGACTTTAATGGGAATGAGCCAAGAACGTTTAGGGCAAGCTCTGGGCTTAACCTTTCAGCAAGTCCAAAAATATGAGCGAGGAATGAATCGTATTGGAGCCAGTCGCTTATGGGATATCAGTCAAGTTTTAAATACTCCTATTTCTTTTTTTTATGAAGGCATTTCAGAAGATGCAGAAAATTTATCTCCTCGTCACATTAATGAAAATACATCTTCGACAAAATCCGTTCAAGATGTTATGCTGACATTAGATACAAATCCTCTAAATCGAAAAGAAACATTAGAACTTGTTCGGGCTTATTACCGTATTCCAGATCGAAATGCTGCTCATCGGATTTTTGATTTAATCAAATCTCTAGCCCCTCCTGAAGACGACGAACAAGAAGATATGGAAAAATCGAACGAAGAATAATCTTTGGTATATAATCCTTTTACTATCTGGTTTTTCTTGGATAAACAGAGTATTCTATACAAAGAGGAATGGAAAAATGAAATATACAGATCTTTCAGAAACATTACAAGAATCATTAGATGCTTTAGAAGCTCTGTCTGAAGAAGGGCTGATGGTTGTTCCAACGGTTCCAACACCGGAAATGATCTCAGCAGCCATGCGTGTTTCTGATTTAACTGAAGAAGAAGTTCGCAAAATTTATTATGCAATGATTACTTTTTCTGATGAAGATTTGGTTCTATCCAGAAACTAGAGCTCCCTTTCTCTCCTTTTTGACCGGCTTGATTTCTTATCGAGCCGGTTTTTTAGAAAAAAAGCTAAAGATAATTAAAAAACCTTTTAAAATAATCATTAAAAATTTCATTTTTTTACTCCTTAAAGCCATTTATTAAAAAAAAGCTCCGCTGCTGCCAGACAAAAAGCACTGAATGTTGTCGCAGCCACGACAGACAACACAGCCTTAATCGGAGCAATTTCAGCTCGTGTAATAAACTTTTTTTCCATATCTTTCATCACATCCGAAGAAAAAGCCGCCAGTTGAGTTGTCAAACGGGACAATTGTCGGTTTGTATCATCCATTCCTTTTTTCAGCTCTTCTATTTGAGCAGCCAATCCATCCACACGAGCCATTAATTTTCCTATTTCTACTTGAAATGTAGGCATCAAAACACCTCCCGATAGAATAAAAGCCGACCAAACTCAGCCACCGGAACAAGACGTCTTGCCCAAGCCGGTGAAACATCTTTACGATGATAATGTGTCGCTCCATTCACACTATCCGGAACAAATCCTTTTAACGCGCGTCCGGCCGTCCTTCGACACAATCGATAAAAAGGATCTGATACATTGATATGGACAGCGCGTTCAAAAGAAGAGCTTTCCGGTGTCCAACACATAAATTGAAAAGGTTTCAAACAAACTTCCGCAGGTGTCTTCCCCCATACCGTTCCAGGATATTCTTTTGCCGCATGAACTCGATTCAAAATCACGGAAACAATACCTTCTATGCCAAGTAATCCCTCCCCTTCGGCCTCGGCATATAATGTGCGTGCTACAATATCAGCTTCACTAAAGCGATCATCTGTTTGCATACATCCTCCTAACACGTTATTTCTTCTAAGTTTAAAATCGGAAAGTCATGTCCAAATCGCCAATCTGGTTTCAAAGAAAAACCTTTGGAAACTCGTGGCAAACGAACAGGCTCCGTTAATAAACATCCTGCAACGGCATCCAACCCATCATCATGTTTGTTCGCCCCAGGACACCATTCCCGCATTTCCGTTAAAAATGGAGTTGATTGAACGCTTTTATGCACATAAAGACCACCTGCGGCTAATAAAGCATCAAAAGCTTCCAAAATACGTTCTGTTTTCGGTTGTGTGCTGTGTTTTCCTAAAATAGAGGCGGATAAGTGCTTCAAATTAAATTCTCGCCTTAACAACTCCGGCAAAAATTTACCAATACCATTTGTCTCAAGTGACAAAGAAGGCAGATGATACTTTTGAACAAAAGCCGCTGCCGCTTGACACTGAAAGGCCGCTGATTCCGAACCAGAAGGAACTTTTAAATACTCAACCGCATGCAGATAATACCGCCCTTCCTCATCCGTAAAAACACAAGCCAAAACACTGGAATCTCCTTTTTCCGGCTTTCCAAAAGAAGGATCCCACCATGCACTGGCTGAAACCATTTTCTTATTTCCGATTTTTAACTCAGCTGATAAATTCGTCTCATGATAAACGATTTCATCCTCATAAAATAGCAACTTATCCGGGTTCAGTCGACTTTCCTCTTGAGGAACGGGAGCCAACATCATCTGGCTGGAAAATTTCCGAGGTCCGCTCCGACGACGGATCTCTTCGATTTTAGAAAGGCTGAATCGTTCAGGCCATACACTTTTTCCTTCTGTCGTTAAAAGAGGCAAAAATAAACGTTCAAAGCCTTGCAAATATCCACCGGGACCCGTATTATAAATTGTCTCATATGCATGAGGTGTCCCGACAAACAGTTGCAATCCACCCGGCACTAAAACAAAAGCCAATTCACTTAAACGTTGTCTTAAATCAGCTCTCTTTTGCGGCGTATCACAGGTGTTCGGAACTTCAACATCATCACATACGATTATATCGGCTCGAGAACCTGTGATATTCGCTCCTAATCCTCTGGCCAAAACAGATGGATCTCGAAGTTCTGCATCCCGACGAATCGTAAATCTGTCCGAAGCCCACTGGTCCTTTTCTTTCGGCTTCATCCCCTGTGTTAAAGGATGACGCTCGATAATACGTTTAATGTTTCGGACCATTTTTTTGGCTAAATCCCAATCCGCAGATAAAATCAAAATACGCGTTTCCGGACGGCATAATAAAACCCAAGCACAAAATAACCCAACAATGGTTGATTTCCCTGAATCTCGAAAAGCCATCATTAAAGCTTGATGTTTTTCATCATTCAAAACCTGCGTTAAAAAACGACACATTTGTCGATGATGACGCGGCGTCTTTTGATGTTGTGTTTCATTCCAAACCCAAACGAACTCAGTCAAAGTCACTTTCATCATTTTCCTCATCTAAAGCCTGCCGAGCCGCTTGTATCCAATCTTGCGGAACAGAAGGCGTTTGATTTTCAGACTGTAAACATGTCTCCAGTTTTAATAATAAAAGCAAATGAGCCAACGCACTTTTAGCTGCTTGTTGATACTGAATAAACGCTTTTGCCTCAACCGGAGGCGGCTCGGTCGTAAACGCATCATATTGATTAACGGTTTGTATAATTTTTTCCGGTAAAAGACGTAAAATAACCTCTTTGGTCATGAGCCCGTCATACCGTCCAAAAGGTTTTTACCATAACTCGCCCCAACCTGTAGCCATTTTTTCTTTTGAGCTCTTTTATTGGACTTTAACGTGTCTTGTAATTCTTGATCAATCGCCGCATTTTTCAAAGCCGTCTCTTCTTTATAACCTTCTTTAACCGCCGCGGCAGATCCTTGATCAGGATCAATCCCCATAGAAGCCATTTGTGCTGAATAACTCCCTAAAGTTTCATCCAACAAATTTTGATTTGTTTGCTTTTCGAGTGCCGCTTTCCGACGAGCACTTTTATTTGCTGCTTTTGTTTCACCCGTTAACTTGTCTAAAATTAAGTCACTTAATTCCGTGCTGTTTGTTAAACTTCCCATCTTATTCACTCACTTTCATTTCAGTTGTCACAGAAACAATTTTACAAGGACGAGGTAAATCACTTTGAATGCGCCACAAAGGCGTTATGCCGTTGCGTATCCACCCTAACGCATGAATACAAACATCCGTTGTTTGAGGCTGAGATACTTCATCCAACTTCAAATCATCAGAAAAACGAGAGACAATCGTTTGCGTTATGCCGTTGCCAACATCAACTTCCAAGGATTGTGTATTAACAACACGAAATCGTGCCTCGATTAAACGAACGGCTTTTAAAGGCAACGCTCCGGCTGAAGTCATGGAAACCGGCGGTAATGGAACGATCTCATGAGAAAAACCCAATCCGATTTCTACATTTTTCGCTTCATATGGTAATGTGATGCTGTCTCCATTGATGATTACATCATCTCGAATAACATCATCTGCCACAACTTTGGCAGAAAAACCATCTAAAGCTTCTATGCCGGACCAGGTAAAATGAGGTGTTTCCGCCTCTCCTAAAAGAGCAGAATCCGTATGCACTTCATCATCAAAAGTTTCTAAACGAATGCTACCGTCTCGTTCCACTAAGACATATACATCATCATAAACAACACAAACGGCTTTAAAAAGACCTTGCGTTTCTTGAGCACTCCATGCTAACACATCTTCACTTCGATAATTTGTCAAAGTGGCCATCGTTCCGTCTGACATAACCACATACACCAACCGTCTGAGTTGATCATATGCCATATCTACCGGATTGCGGATTAAATGACTCGATAATAAAGAAACATTTGTTGCTTGATAAGCTTGTTCCAAATCAGCAAATAAAAATTCTCGAATTTCTCGTCCGCTGGCCGAAGCAAATAATGTCGCTCCTGAGACATCAACCGGTGGAACATATCGATAAGTCGGAGAACCTATTCGTGTTTGACGCTTCAACTGAATGTTCCTCGGTGTCAAAGGTTCTCCGGAAACCATCCATTCAGAACCAGAAGTAAATACCTGTAAATGACGACCGCTCATTAAACTACGAATAGCATTGACTTGATCCGACAATATCGTAAATTCTATCGCTTCATCATCATTACCTGTTCCTAAATCAAAATTCATAATATGAAAGCTTTTAGATAACCACAATCGATTGGGCAAATCTCGCGAGCCACCGATGACCAAGCGACCTTGATAAAAAGTTACCGTTGCCGGCCAACCGCGTAATGGTGAAAAGGCTTGTTCTTTCCAATCAAAAGAAGCAGCCCCCGTTGTTAAAGCTTTTGTTATTTGTCCGATAGCTATTGTCGGACTTTTTACTTCAGTAATACAGATCTCACCATCATTCAACCGTAGATATAATCCGATATAATCATCCGTAAACAAATCTTCAGAGGCTGTCAAAGTCGTCAAACCGGCGACAACATTAGAAGAAAGTGAAATATCATTTCGGAAACCGGCATATGGTTGCATTAAAGCGCCACCTTCACTGTCGTATGTCCATCCTTCCAACAACCAGCTGCCATCTGCTTGACGTGTCAATTTTCTCGGCTCATAGTCCGGATGAACCAACAAAAGTGTGTCAGCACTTTGTGTCCAAGAAATTTGTTCTATATCCTCTGCTAACCACGGTGTCGTTATCTCTGTCACCAACTCTTCGCTCTGATAAATCGACATCTTATTGGGCGATAAAACAATTAAATAGGTTTGCTCGGTATTAAAAGTAAAAGAAATTAAACGTCCGGCATTCGGTATTTTTGCCACAAATCGAAGTCCTGCTCGACGAGAAACACCACCTATGGGATCAATAAAAACATTCTTTAATGTTGAAGCCCCATTCTCATAAGCTTTTAAATCTGACCGCCCTAAAACGTCCATAGACACTTCACCTGCGGTAAAATTCGTTTTATGATTAAAAATATTACTCATCCTCTGACTCCGATTAAGGGAAAATCTTCTATGGCATTTGGTATGGCTTGTTGTGCATCAATCAGTTTTGCTTGTTGAAATTCTTCGTTCGCTAGCTTGTTTAAAAATTCGGCACGAGACGTGCTTTCTGTTAAAGGTAAACAAAATTCTGCTGCCAGCCTGGAAATAATAACCTGGTCAAAAAAAGGAGGAAAAGCTTGCTCCTCCGGTCTAAATAAATAAGTTAACATCACATTTTCGGCATTCGTGTGTAGCTTATTTTCATGAATTCTATAATCTATCCCCTGTCCTTTTCGTCCTGTTCCGGCAGACAACACCCGTAAAAAATCAACCGGCAATTGATATGCGTAATCATAGTCCGCTGCCGGTTTCTGAGCTAGTCGAGGCAAAGTCGCTTGCGCCATTGCAAAACGCCATGGATGTGCGGATAAAAGAGCATCCCGAACTGAACTGTAAAGATGCATGGCAACTTCTGACTCGGCTGTGTTTTCGTTAAATGAAACAATCCCTTTTGCTCCAATTTTGATCAATGCTCTGGAACAGAGCGATATCGCTGTCATAGCCATTCATATTCTCCTTTAATGAAAAAGGCGGCTCATAAGAGCCGCCCTATGATTAGTCCTTCGCCACAATCTTAATGACACCCTTTGCGTCAATTAAACAAGCTCCTTGGCTCATCATATTGTTAACGAAATGGGCAGCATAATCACCATGCCAGGTAATATCCGTTTTAATATCCAACCCAACGGCATGGCCAACAGCATTCTTGTGGTAAATGTAGCAAGTATGGGTTCCACCCTCGGCATCAGCCGGAAGCCCTGTGTGCATGATCCAGTTAATACCTAACCATTTACGACTTTCACAACCGGCAACAAAAGGAGTTTTTTCGCCGACATAATCAGCGGAAGAAAACTCTTCAATGCTCAATAATTGGTTCCACTGAGCCGGTGCAACTAAAGCATAACGTTCTCCGTCATCCGGAATATCGCTTTCATTTAATTTTGTAAAGGCTTGCAAAATTAAATCTTTTGTCAGCTTTGTACTTCCATCACCAACACTCGTTGTAGTCTTGCCAAGCGCCGCAATAATCAACTCATCCGTTTTACGTCCCAAAGCATAGGCACCGGCTTGAGCAACGGCTCGACGTTCATCATGACCTGTTTTTAACTCATCTAAACTATCTACCCACTCACCGGCATAATAATCTGATAAACTACACTCAACCGCTGTATGAGCAATATTCATCACAGGAACTTGACCGTTGCGTGTCTTTGACGCAGCTGTGCCGGTCCCTATTTTTTGGAAAGTCGTAGAGGCTCCTTTAATGTCGCCTTTAGACCGAACCGTTGATTTTAATTTAGATCCCATTTGCTGATACGCCGTCACAACTTCCGCTTGGAAATGTTTAATAAACGATGTATCAATTGTATTTGTTGTACTCATTTTTTCTCCTTTAATAAAAAAACCCGCCAAAGCGGGATTAAACAGCTTTTCAAAGGTTATGGAAAAAACCGCCTTTTAAAAGCACTTACCATAAAAGGTCCGAAGATTGTCTTTTATGAATTAGAACCTGGATAGAGCCGACGAAATCCGTCTGAAACTTTCTTAAGTGTTGCCGGATCTTGCTCTCTCCAATATTTTGGGGACATCATTAGTTTTTTTAGCCCTTCTTCATCTAAAATTTCTTCAGAGGACGAGGATGAGCGCATTAAACCAGGCTCACCACTCTGCATCATATTGTAAAGCGCCATCACGCCTTCATATGTCGTTGCCATCGCATCAACAACTTGTGTCGGTAAATGTCCTTTGGCCCAAGCAGCAATTTGTCGCGATACTTCACACCATCTTTCATTCCCACCAAAATATTGAACTAAAGCGGCACGCTGATGAGACGCTTCATATTCTTGGGCTAAATCTTGAATAACCGGCATAATCTTCTCTGCCGCCAAATCATAAACCGCTTGAACTTGTTTATTCGTAAAGCCTAAATTAAATAAATATTGATTAACCTCAGGATCAGAAGCCATCAACTCGTTTTTGACCTCAATTTGATAAGCTTCCGGTGTTTCCGGAACACCTAGGCGACGATAAAACGCCTGCTTTTCTTCCGGAGCCGCATCTTCAGTAGGAACTTGGACCATATGGCTCATTTTTTTCTCCAGCTCTTGATAAGACTTTAACAGCTCATTCACCCGAAGTTGACCGTTTTCATCCTGAAATTTAGATGGAATAACCATCTTTTCAATTAGATTTTCAACCATTTATTTCTCCTTTGTCCGTTGAAAGAGTGGCGCCTTGTTTTCCTTCCTCTATCAAACGAGCGAGATGCGCCACAAGCGCTCGCTGTCCTTCCAAAAATCGTAATTCTGCATCCGTCGCGCCGGAACCCAAAACGCGCGCTCGTGTTATTCCTTCCAAGTAAGACAACACGCGCTTGCCAGAGGGCGTCTTAAAGCAACGAACGCACGCTTTTGCTACTTCCGATCTCACCATCATCCTTGAGCCTCTTTGCTCAGTAAATCCGCCGGAACGCCTAATCGAGAAGCTAGCCATCTTGCAAAAGCCGGACCATTTAAATAACCAAGAGCTTCTTGACCTAATGAAGCGAGCTGAGTTAACCAACTTAATGCATTTTGTGCCTCTTGTTCGGCCTGCATTCGTGCAATAGGAGATTTATAATGGACATCCGCTAATCGACCATCTAAATAAATTTCCGGAATTTCTCCCCGTCGACGCAAAATATAAACGGCTCGCTCAATCAACGGATACAATAATTCACATTGAAGACGACCATATGTCGCACCCAATACTCGAACCATCTCCGCCGTCCGTTCCAAGACTTCCGTCGCCGTCATCTGAGGCGCGTCAACTTGCCCTAACTTATCTGCCAATAAAGCATGCCGTATCCGATTGCGCAAATCTTCTAAAACCAATTGAGAAACATCAAAATTACCCGCCGCTTCCAGTGGCGTTAAGCCCTTTGAACCAACCGCTTTCGGAATAATCGCTCCGGGAACAAGCCGAATATTAGCCGGATTTAAAACACCGTCATCCTCTGCTTGCCATATCCCCGTAACGGCTATCGTTGCATTCTTCAGGATCAATTCAACAACTTTGTTCGCCGTCTTTATATCCGGTAAAGCTTTCATAACCGGTGAGCGACCATAAATCTCTCCGGGCGTCTTTTGCCAACGAAACGTGATAAATGGAGAATTTTCAAAGTACCCCGTCTTTAAAACAGGAAAATCTGAAGCCCCGAATATATGATCTGTATCATTCTCGATAAAAACCGTATAATCATATCCTCCGTTATCTCGCGGAACAACACACTCAATCACAGAAAAAAGACGATCTTTTAACTCTGATGATAAATGTCGGTCCTTTTCTTTAAAACGAGACAAAATTTGAGAAGCTGTCATTCCTGTCCGTCGAAAAGTCGTATCCGGTCGACCGGAAGGACCTTCATCAATATAAATCTCTGCCAACGGAACTGCCGTGAATTTAAAAGCACTCTTCGCACCAATTTTATTCTCTTCAAAAAGCAAACAGGCCGTCCCAACCGTTACCAAATCTAAAAAACATTGATGAACTTCAACACCAAATGAAGAACGGTCCAAATGAGAACGAATAATCTCGGAAATTTTTTCTAATTGACTTGAAACTTCCCCGGCTTCTTTTTCCGAAACTTCCGTTCCTGTCATTAAATCAAACCATTGGCTCCAAGGCGGCGTCAGTTCTGAAAACATAGAAGCCGATACTTGATCAACACTGTCCGGAGCCGTCCCATCATATAAATGATCCGTCTGACTGAATGAACCAGAAAATAACCCTTCTCGCTGCGGAAGAGCATAAGCATAACATTCTCTCCAAGTATTCTCTAACACTTCTCGACGAGAAGCCAATCGACGAAACTTCTCATAAAGTTCTTCTGCTTGTTTCATCTTACTCTCCTAATAATTTTTTGCGCTTTGGCGCTTCATCTGTTTGATCTAACAATCCGCGCATAGAAGTTTGAACCGTCTGAAGACCCGCTTGACGCGCACGATAACTCTCATCATCTTCCGTCGTTGTTTCCTTAGATATATGCTCTTCTTTGTCTTCAATCCCTATGATTTGCTTGACCTCTTTCATAAAGCCTTCTCCTTTCTGACTGAAATAAAAAAAATCCCCCGATCCACATCGGGGGATGAATTAGATATACCTCTTGCCTTTAACAAAAATCACTTTAGCATATTTTTGTTTCTTTGTCAAGGATTATTTTCCTATTTTTCGTCAAAAAAAGATACAACTGATACGGCGTCCAAACGTTCGGCGCATCAAGCCCTAAAAAACGCTTAGCTGTTTCAACACAGGTATAAGGTCGTAAACGAAAATGCCTCAACGGCTCTTCTAAAAAAACACGCAAAGTCTGATATCCTTGCTTATGCAAAAACTTTTCTACATCTCCGTCGTCTATAACTATCGTATCCGTATAATGCAATAACGGATCTATTAAAATCCACTGACGCTCTGCACCTATTGCAATTACACAATGATAAAAACCTTTCTTTAAAAAGCGCATCCACCATAAAGTAGGAGTCCCTCCAAAACCAATCACAGCTTGTTCATATCGATAACCATGACATTTCTCTTGTTTCATGCTACCAGCCCTTTCGATAATATACCTTTTTTAAACAAGACCTCCGTCAATGCTTCCATCGCTTCGCGCCATAAACGACAAGAAGCTAAGCTATCTCCGCTATTCACATGCGGCGGCATTTGCTTTAAACCATAACGTGACATGACCCTTAAATGTATCTGGCCCAACCGTTTTTCTCGAACAAGGCGCTTTACTACCAAAGAAATATCTGATGTCTCACAAGGACGAACTATAGAAGAAGATGATCCACGTCCTCGCTCCGAGCCTAAACTTTCACAAAAGCAAAACCAAAACCAAGCCTCTTCAGCACTTTCAAATAATGTTGTTTCTCGATAATCTGCTCGAAACGGACCTCTTTTTATTTGCATTTTTCTCTCCCTCAAAATGCCGTTAAAAATCTTCCTCTTTTGTATAGGATTATTTTCCTTTAATGTCAAGCATATTTTTCTTTATTTTCCTATTTACATTGCTTTATTCCTATGATACCCTTCTAAAAAGAACACCAAAAGGAGAAAAAAATGACCCTATCTTATTTCGAAATCTGGAGAGGTATCGATAATCTCGCTGCTCAAAAAGGATTATCCCCCTCCGCCTTAGCCCAAAAAGCCGGATTAGATCCAACCTCATTTAACAAAAGTAAACGAGAAGGCCCGGACGGAAGAAAACGTTGGCTATCCATGGAAACGCTCAACAAAGTCCTCGCTGCAACAAACACCAGCTTTTTAGACTTCATGATGCTGGCCGGAGATAAAATAACACAACCGCTCTCCTCAACCGGACTTCCTCTTATCAATTTTTCAGACAATCAAAAAGAAAATTTATTTAACAGGAATGCAATGCTTGATGAAGAACAAAACGTCGGAAAAATTGATTTTCCCTGTTTTTTTAAGCCGGGGATGTGGGCTTTGGAAATGACAACAGAAACTTATGACCCTGTTTATCCCAAAGGTTCTCTTTTGTTGATAGATCCACAAACTGAAATTCGACGTCATGATCGAATTGTCGTTCAAATGGAAAAAGGACCTATGCTTTTAGGTGAATTCTTGGGAAAGACAAATGAAATATTAGATTTGAAAACATTAACAACTGAGAGAACTCTTCTTTCTTTAAAGAAAGCTCAAATCGCTTTTGTCGCCAGAATTTTATGGGTTAGTCAATAAACGCCTCTTCAACGAGCTTGACGATACTCCTCTTTCGCAAAGCGATGATGTATCCAGAGCCACTGTTCTGGATGTTCCCGAATCCACCCCTCTATAACTGCGTTGATCTGTGTTAACAGAGCCAAAATATCTGCGTTTTTATCTCCGCTATCGGGTTTTTCTAACGGCGGAAGAACTTCTATCCGATAATGAGCGCCTTTTATTCGAATGGAACGAGCCGGATAAATAGGAACATCCATTTTATACGCCAGTTGCGCAATTGCAGAAGCCGTTTTGGCCGGATAACCAAAAAAAGGAACATCCAATCCTTCTCGCATTTTCTGATCACATAAAATACCTATATGCTCGCCTTGCTTTAACAACTCTATCATCCGCCGCGCACCTTCCGTTCCTTTCGGTATCAACTGTGTTCCGTTCAATCGACGACGTTGATAAAGCAATTTTTCCGCCCAAGGATTATTGGCCGCACGATAGACTAAATGAAGAGGAAAACCATATTGATTCGTCACAGAACCATAAAGCTCCCAATTGCCCAAATGCGCAGAGCAAAAAAAACAACCTTTTTCCGATGATGCTGCTTGACGAAGATATGAGGCTCCCTTTAATTCTGCAGTCCGCGCCAATTTATCTCCATGGGGAAGTTCTCCCATCATGCGCCCAAAATGTCGCCACATTCCACAAACAATTCGTCTATGTTCAGAAGCTCCCAACTCCGGCAAACATTTCTGTAAATTATAATAGGCTATTTTATTTTTACCTTGCATCACACATCCCAAAACAGTGCCTAATCCAGCACCTAAAAATGAAGATACGCTCACAGGTAAAAATTTAAAAATATACCACAGAATAAAAACCAAAATACCCGTAACGGGATCAGAAAAAAAACGTTGAAAAAATGTCCGCTTGTGTCCGGCACGAATAGCTTTACCACTCATAACCATTCCTCCAAAACACGTAACCACTCTTTTTTATTGTCTAAAACAAACGCAATGTCTACTTGTGTTAAATGTGCCTTTAAACGATCCGGTATTTTTACAGCATCTTTTGCCGTCGTAAAAACAGGCAACCCTGTCTTTATCAGCGCTTCCACTTCTTCATCCTTATAAACATAATGATCCGGATAAGCAATTTTACGCTCTAAACTAACCCCCTCTTTTTCCAGCATACTAAAAAATTTTTCCGGCTGACCTATCCCGGCAAAAGCAATCCCATGAACACCTTTGAGTGCTAAAGTCGGTTCGATATGACCTTTTAAAATCGGCATATCCGGAACAACGGCTTTAACCTGAGCCGTTAAACCTGTTTTATCCGAACCAATAATAACAACGGCGTCTGCACGTTTTAAGCCTTGTGCTAAAGGCTCTCGCAAAGGACCGGCCGGTAAACAATGCCCATTCCCTATTCCTCTTTGCCCATCAAAAACAAGTAATGATAAAGTCTTAATAACGGAAGGATTTTGAAAACCGTCATCCATTAAAATAACATCAGCCCCTAAACTTTCCGCTTTAGCCGCTCCGCGCCCACGGTTCTTGTCAACAATTGTCGGACCCTTCGTCGCCATCAACAGCGCTTCATCACTGACTTGTCCATCCTGATGCGTCCTTAAATCAACTAAAATACCTTGTAGCTTGCTTTTATATCCATGATTTAAAAAGTAAACTTGCTTACCGGCCGCAAAAAATAAATCAGAAAGCGCTAAAGTCACAGGCGTTTTACCCGTCCCGCCGACATTTATATTACCTATACAAATAACGGGAACAGAGGGTTGATACGGATGACCTCGTAATAAGCGCAACCGCGTTATCAAACCATAAATCCACCCCAGCGGTGATAAAAAATATCCCAACAAAGAATTCTCTTTTGACCAAAATGCCGGTTGCTTCATGCGTCAATCCATGGTTTCAAAACAGTTATAACACGATCAAGAACAGCTGTTTCTCCAGAAGCAAATGTTCGACCTTTCTCAGAAATTTGTTGACGATCCGAATGCTTATTCATCAGAACATCTAACGAAACCTCCAATCCATGAATATCCGGAACTTCAATCAATCCACCCGCCTTTTTAGCACGTTCAACTATTTCCCGAAAATTAAACGCATACGGACCTATCAATGTGCAAGCTCCCGTCCGCATCGGTTCCAACATATTCTGTCCGCCAAAAGAAACCAATGAACCACCGACGAAAACCAAAGGCGCCAAACGATAAAACAAACCCATTTCTCCCATCGTGTCGCCTAAATAAATATCCGCGTTGACATCCTCTCCTCGAGAACGACGATGAACTGTCAAACCTTTTTTAATAAGCTGACGCTCTATTTCATCACATCGATTCGGATGACGAGGGACAAGAACCGTTAAAAGAGACGGATATTTTGCTTTCAATCGAATATGCATCTCACCTATTTGTTCTTCTTCATTACTATGCGTTGAACCTGCAACCCACGCCGGTCGATCACCTATTGCATTCCGCATAGCAACCAACTCATCCTCATCAATCGGTGGCGGAACAGCTGCAAACTTAATATTACCGACACACGCCGCCTTAGGAGAACCTAAAACCGTCAGCCGACGAGCATCTTCTTCCGTCTGCCCTAAAGTCAAAGAAAAACAGCTTAAAAGCGGACGAATAAACCAACGAACTCTTTTCCACCGACGAAAAGATTTATCCGAAATTCGACCATTCAATAAAACAAGAGGAATACCTTGTCGACGCGCTTCTTGTAAAATATTTGGCCAAAAATCTGATTCAATAAAAAAACCAACATCCGGATGAAAATGTTTAAAGAATCGACGAACATAAACAGGATAATCGACCGGAACATATTGGTGAAAAGCCCCTTTTGGCAATCTTTTTTCCATCATCGCCGCACTCGTCACTGTCCCGGAAGTCACCATTACTTGATGTCCTCTTTTCACTAAAGTCTCAATTAACGGCATATGAGACAAACACTCCCCCACACTGGCACCATGGATCCAAATCAACCGACCCGTCGGACATTCCTTTGTATAAAGCCCCAAACGTTCTGAGCCACGGACAGCATCTTCTTTTCCTTTATATCGCCGCCATGCTAAAAAAACTTTCAAAAATGGGTACGTCGCATAGCTGAGTGCCCGGTAAGTACCTAAAATCATCGTATCCCAGATCCTTTCTGTTCTTTTTCTAAAAAAAGCCTCGCCTTTTTTCTTTTTATCATACATACTCATTATAAAAAAGCAAGTCATTTGAGGTGTAGACATGTTGTTATTATTTTGTCAAAATCCGCTGTTAAAGCAGACCTTTCAAGATATCGTGAAACCTTTAAACGGTCTTGTGGTTGAAAATGAAAAAGATTTTTGGGAAAAACTCCCTGAAGCTAAATTGGTCGCTATTGATGAAAATGAAAAACTTTTTCTTGCCGCTAAAGAAAAAAATTTAACACAAACTTTCTTATTCTTGGGTCAAAATAAGCCAAGCGGAAATGATGATGTTCATTTTCTTAAAAAGCCTTTTCCCATTCTCCAGCTAGTTCATCTTCTCAGTCTATTGCTTGCTTTTGTAAGACGAGGATTAACTTTATCTTTTGAAACGGCTGATTTTCGCTTTAACGGAACCAATAGAACATTAACCAATATTCAAAACAAAACAGAAGTTCATTTAACGGAAAAAGAAACAGAGCTTATTCAATATCTTTTTGATAATCGCCATCGTATTGTTCCAAAAGAAGAACTATTAGAACAGATTTTTGGTTACCGTGAAGGTGTCGAAACACATACTTTAGAAACACATATTTATAAACTTCGCCAAAAAATGGGCTCGGCTAATGAAACTTTTTTATTAACGATTGACGGTGGATATCAACTTCAGGGTATTTTAGAATAAAAAAACGCCCCGAAGGGCGCTTTTTAAAACTCATATTGAGCTTGGAGACCTATCAAATTCGCCTGCATTTTATACTTAGCGTCTAAGTAAGAACCGGAAGCATAATTATGCGTTTTTGAAGATTTGACAAACATATGCGAATATCCTAAATCAATTGTCGCATTTTTATATTTATAAGAAACACCGACGGAAGCCCACCAACGATTATTGTCAGGAATACGAGCTGTACGATATTCTGCATTTTTAACCGGAGATTCATCATAAGAAAGACCTAATCTAAATGTCCAATTATCGTCGTGATAATAGTCCATACCTAAGCCTAACATCCAAACATTCTCCCATTTTTCAACTGTAGAACTAACGCCATTTTGGAAGTTATCCGAATAAATGTCTAATTGGTCAAAACGACTCCATCTTGTCCACTTAGCGGAAGCAGCTAAACCAATTTTATCAATCCGATGGTAAGCGGATAATAAAAGATGTTCAGGCAAGGTTATCTTTGCTCGACCAACGGTCGTCCCGTTTTGGAAAGGAATACCTGGAAGAGCCGGCATGGCAGAACCTTCAACTGTATGTTTTCCTTTTAAATTATGCGTTACTTTAGAACGATATGAAACACCAAAACGCGTATCTTTCCAAGGCTCATACATCAAGCCTAATGTGTATCCATAAGCCCAATCATCACCTTCTACTTTATTATAACCGCCACCGGCAGCCATTGGTAAATCATTGGTCAATTTAGCATCTGCTCGTTCAAATAAAATTGAACCACCTAATGTTAAATTAGAAAGAACTTTATATGACATTGTTGGCGCAAAATCCATCACACCAATATAAGACTTTAAAGCATGGGTACGACCAAACCAGTCTTCATTATAAATCGTTGACAAGCCAAACGGCGCATATGCACCAAACCCGAAATCAAACTTGTCATTGATTTTATACTGTGTAAAGAAATGAGGAATCCAATTACGTAAACGAATGTCACCTTCTTTTCCCTGATTGATGCCACCGTTCACTGTTTCACCTTTTACATCTGCTTTAATCATAACAAGCGTCATTCCGGCTTGAGCTCCTGATTTTTTCAAACTCATGCCAGCCGGGTTAAAAGCGATTGCAGAATAATCATCTCCGACAACACCGGCACCGTTAAAAGCACGTCCCAAGTTCGCAGCACTAAATTCTGATAATTGAAAACCAGCTGCTGAAGCTGTCGTCGCAACGGATGTTAAACATAAAGCAAATGTAGCTTTTTTTATAAAATGCATCATTTTCCTTCCTCTTTTTATGAAAAATTTGATATTTTTATATGCACATTTATATTCTTAATCAATTTTTTTTTATTAAAAAGAATGTTTTGTCATATTTATGACTTATTAATAAAATTATTAAAAAAAAATTAAAAAAGGGGCTTGCCTTCCAACCAAAAGTATGTCAAGTTGATGAACGCTAAATGTTTTTTACAAAAGGAGATTAAATTATGGTGACTAAAAAAAATAAAAAGCCGGTTCAAAAAACAGCTCATCCTTCTGTAGCTGCTCAACCGACGCCGGTTCAAAAAGAAGAATGCGCTTGCGGTGCTGATTGCAAGTGTGGATGTAATTCAGGATGTAAATGTGAAAAACTATTACCTTTCTTTGGTATGGTTTTAATTGCTTTATCTGTTATAGCTTCTCCATTTATTCGTCCTTATGCTACAGGTTTTAATAAACCTGCTGCTCCAACAGCAAAAATGACTGAAAATGCTATTCGCGATTTCATTAAGGCTAATCCAAAAGTTATTTTAGATTCTGTCAACAGCTATTATCAAAAACAACAAGGAAAACAAGCTGGTAGAAAAGCGCCTCCTAAAAAAGCAGACAGTAAAATGATTGCTGAAATTTTAGCAGACAAAACAAATACCGTGCTTGGTAATCCAAAAGGAACTTTTGTTATCATTGAATTCTTTGATTATCAATGCGGCTATTGCAAAATGATGAATAAGAAGTTAGCCGAAGCGATTAAGAAAAGTGACAACATCCGTTGGGTTTTAATGGATAATCCTATTTTCGGTGAAAAATCAGAAATAATTGCTCGCTATGCAATGGCAGCAGATAAACAAGGAAAATTTGCTGAGTATCATGAAGCTTTAGGCGAGAATAAGGATATGTCCGAAACTGGTTTAATTGCTTTAGGTAAAAAGTTAGGATTAAATACAGATAAGTTAACAAAAGATGCTAACTCTAAAGAATTAAAAGATAAGCTTTTAAAAACACGTGAATACACGAAAGAATTAAACTTAAGCGGTGTTCCGATGTTTATTATCGATGGCGATGTTCAACCAGGCGCGTTCCAAGACGCTCAATTGGAAGAATACATTAAAAAAGCCAACGATATGAAAAAGACGAAAAAAGCTAAGAAATAATCGCTTTTAGATATCATGAAAAAGCTCCTCAAATGAGGAGCTTTTTTTAAAGCTAAAAAAAACATCTAGACAAGTCAACTATAAATTTGTTATGCTTATTTTACAAACGAAATAAGGAGTCTCAGATGTTCATTTCTAACAAAATTACCCCCCCCCCCCATGTTTTATCTAATCTTTTGATATATTTAATACTTTTCTCCTCTTTTTGCTTAACCGCAAACGCAAAAACAGTTAACCGACAAGCTTATAAAGTCTGTAAAACGAATGAAGAAGCTTATTGGAATGGCTCTTCCGCTCAATGCTGTGATACAACGACCCATAAACTTGTCAAAAATTATACAAATGGCATTGGTGAAAACGGTTATGCCTGTTGTCCTGTCCAGGAAAATATAAATGAAAATACCGTTGAAAATGGGGTGGTTCACAGATCTAGTTCCAAAACAGGCTGGACTATTGCCGGCGCCACGAATGGTTCTTGCTGTGGCGGATATACCGACAGCTCGGGTTCTGTAACTTACGATGATATTGGTTATCAACAATGGAGCTCAAATAGTTACACTTTTAACATTCAAGAAAATGGTGGTGTATATTATTGCGCATCAAACATGACGGACAGCGGTGGCGATAGTGAAGGTGAAGGGTCTTCTTGGAGTTGGAGCTTTTATTATGCCAGTAATAATAAATACTGTATGGATCAAAGGCCCGCGTATCCACTGATCTGTTATTGTTCAGAGAAAGGAGATCCACAAAAAGGAACTTGTTGCGAAGGTCCTTGTTAAGTTATTCTTCGCGGCGACGTTCTGCTTTGCGGCGCTCATTATAATCCAACAACTTTTTACGCAACCGAATGTTATGTGGTGTCACTTCAACCAACTCATCATCATTAATGTAAGCTAAGCTTTCTTCCAAGCTCATAACAACCGGTGGCGTCAAAAGAATATTATCATCTTTACCCGCAGCACGCATATTTGTTAGTTTTTTTCCTTTAATCGGATTGACATCAATATCTCCAGGCTTTGCATTCTCTCCAATAATCATCCCGGCATAAACCGGCGTATTATGCGTCACAAAAAGCTTTCCTCTGTCTTGGATATTAAACAAGGAATAAGCAACCGCTTTACCTGTTTCCAATGAAATCAAAGCGCCATTATGCCGCCCCGGAATTGGCCCCTTATAAGGTCCATACTCACTAAACAAACGGTTCATAATCCCTGTTCCGCAAGTATCTGTTAAAAATTCAGAATGATACCCGATTAAGCCCCGAGAAGGTGCTTTAAAAATCAAACGTGTCTTACCGGCTCCGGAAGGATGCATCTCCATTAAATCCGCTTTTCGTTCACTCATTTTATTAACAACAACACCCGAATAAGCGTCATCCACATCCACAACAACTTCTTCATACGGTTCGGTCCGTGTTCCATTTTCATCTACATGGAATAAAACACGTGGACGAGAAATAGACAATTCAAAGCCTTCTCGACGCATTGTTTCAATCAAAATACCAAGTTGCAATTCGCCACGTCCAGCAACTTCAAACGAATCTGCGCTGTCTGTTTTAGCTATTCGCAGAGCAACATTCCCTTCGACTTCTTTTTGCAAACGCTCCCAAATCATCCGAGAAGTGACTTTATCACCATCCTGCCCGGCAAAAGGAGAAGTGTTTATTGAAAAAGTCATTGCTAATGTCGGTGGGTCTATTGGTTGAGACGGAATAGCTTCCGTAACACTACTATCACATAAAGTATCCGCCACCGTCGCTTTAGAAAAACCCGCAACACTGACGATATCTCCTGCGTGAGCTTCTTCCAAGGCTGTCCGTTTTAAACCTCGAAAAGCCATAATCTTAGAAGCTCGAGCGGTTTCTAATGTTTGCCCATCTCGGGACAAAGCTTTAATCATTGAATTAACTTTCAATGATCCGCTTTCAATACGCCCCGTCAAAATACGTCCGACAAACGGATCATACTCCAAGGTCGTCACCAACATAGAAAATGGCGCTGTTAAATCACATTTTGGTTCCGGAACATGTGTTAAAATTTTTTCAATCAATGGCTTGATGCTCGTTCGAGGATCTTTTTCTAAATCATAAACCGCCCATCCTTCTCGACCTGAAGCATACAAAACAGGAAAATCTAACTGTTCATCTGTTGCGCCCATATTGGCAAACAAATCAAAAACTTCATTTAATACTTCGTTTGGACGAGCATCAGGACGATCCGCTTTATTGATAACAACAATAGGACGCAAGCCTAATTTTAAAGCTTTACCGACCACAAATTTTGTCTGGGGTAAAGGTCCTTCCGCAGCATCAACCAACAAAATAACACCGTCTACCATACTTAAAATACGTTCAACTTCTCCACCAAAATCAGCATGTCCCGGTGTATCCACTATGTTAATCCGCGTATTTTCCCATTCAATAGAAGTACATTTTGCTAAAATTGTAATACCACGTTCTCGCTCAATATCTCCGCTATCCATCACACAAGTCGCCACCGCTTGATTATCTCGAAAAGTGCCGCTTTGCTTTAAAAAAGCATCTACAAGAGTTGTTTTCCCATGGTCAACGTGTGCGATGATCGCAATATTTCGAATAGATTCTGTCATGTTTGTTCTTCTTCTTTATCGATTCTTTTTGTAAGGCAAAAAGTATACTCTTTTTTTAAAAAAAAGATAGTAAAAAATAAAATTGTCTTTTTCCGCTTTTTTTAATCTCACCATCTGAGCTCAACAAAGAAAATACTTGAAAAAAAGCGCTTTGTCCTATAACCTAAAGACTAGGTAAGGAGAAAAACATGAAAAAATTACTGTTCACAACTCTGTTTTGGTTAGGAGGATTAACAGGAGCAATGGCTGCTGATGATCGTGTTTATCAATATCCTGTTTCAACAAATAATTCTATTTCTGAAACTCAACCAGCTCCCGTTGTCCAAAACAAAGCACAAAAAACTAAACGCTTTTATGCCGGTGGACGCCTTGGATATGGTTATACCTCTATCGAACCAAAAGATTTATCTACAGCTGTCGGAGGAGCCATGGTCGGCGTCAAAGTTGGAGATTTCCGTTTTGAAACGGATGTCACCTATATGGCTCAAACAGAATTGACGCATGACATTAAATACGAACAGTTTACTTTTTTATTAAATGCTTATTATGACTTACCTCTTGGAAAGTTCAAACCCTTTATCGGCGTAGGAGCTGGAGCTGCTTATTCTATTGCTACCCGTGAATATAAACGCCATGGATGGACACATGAAGAGCGCTGGGATGACACCAATTGGGCTGTCGCTGCTATGGGCGGTGCTTCATATGACATTACCCCCTCCATAACGGCAGAAGCCATGTTCCGCTATATTTATGTAGATTTGCATGAAGATGCTTATAATCTTCAAGCAATAGGTGGTGTTCGATATAATTTTTAAAAGGAAAAATAAATGCGTTTTTATGGCTTATTAGGCTTCGTTTTAGGGCTTTTTTTAACAGCTTGTTCTACAACCTTACCGCCGATTGCGGTTGAACAAGGCGTCATCTTTGGCTCTCCATCTCAAGAGCAAGTTGCTCAAACCATCGCTCAGGCCGCTATTCGGTCTCGTTGGCAGGTGCGAGGACGATCAGAAAACACTTTAGATATTGCTTTTACTCATAAAGGATATGTATATACGGCTCAAATCAGCTTTACAACACAAACTTATCGCATTGATTTTATCTCAAGTGATGGCTCTGTTCATGACGAGGAAGATGTAATTGTCTACTACAACAAACAAGTGCGTCGGTTAAATACAAACATCAATCGCTTTTTGACAAAAGCTTTTTATTAAAAGCGAGATTTTAAATAATCTCCCAATACTCGTTCAGTTAAAGCTTTGCCGTCCGGTGCGGAAGAATGGCTATCAAAAGCAAAACCCATTGGAATAAGTGCCCCTTTTTGCCGACGATCCTCTTCTATCAACCAATTGATAAAAGGCATAACCGTTGCCCCTCCGGACAAACAATAATCTAATGAAATATACGGCGGACAACCATTTAACATAATATAATCAATTGCTTCACTCGTCGAACGCGCCACGTCCCATGTCGTATCCGGGGGCTGACGCATATCATCTAAATATAATTTCTTCATGGTAAAAAATTCCTATCTAACTCCGTCAAACAGTGATTCTTTTGCTCTCCTGTTTGCATATTTTTAATTGCAATTTCGCCTTTTGCATACTCTTCCGGAGCAAGATAAGCCGCAAATTTTGCATGTCGCTTATTTGCCATTGTGAAAAATTTCTTTGGATTTTGAACAGACAACATAAAATCTGTTTTAATCCCGAGTTCTATTGCTTTTTGAACAAATTCCATTGCTGGTTTTTGCAAGCTTTCATCATAATAACCAACTATCATATCAACGCCTTCATAGGTCTCCGGATAGCCAAATTTCGCTGTATAAAGCTCGCGAATAACACCATCGCCAAAACCGAGACCACACGCCGGAATATCCTTTCCTGTCATACGAGAAAACAACGCATCATATCGACCGCCTCCGAACAAAGCTCTAAATTGTCTTTGTGTATCGAAAGCTTCAAAAACAATCCCCGTATAATATGATAACCCTCGAATAATAGACGGATCCATTTGCAAATATTCACGATATCCCAATGCTTCTGCAAAACTAAATAATTTTTGTAAATTCTGATAGTCAACATTCTCAGAACCGACTAAATTTCCAATTTCTGCCGCATCATGCGTTTCTAAAAGAGTAAAAAGACGTTCTATTTGCTCTGTGGTTAGTCCCAATGCCGCCATTTCTTCTTTCAGCCAACCGGCATCTACTTTTTCTTTTTTATCAATTAACGTCATTAAAGCTGCATGTCGTTCATGTGTAACGCCGATTTTCAATAAAAAACCCGATAATAAAGCGCGGCTGGAAACACGAATTTGATAATCTTTTGCATCAAATCCTAATTCCTTCATTACCTCAACCGCGGTAAACAAAATCCAAGCTTCAGCAGAAACATCTGCTTCTCCCATAATATCAATATTCCATTGAAAATGCTCACGATAACGCCCTTTCGTCGGTCGTTCATAACGAAAGCATTGACCAAAAGACCAAATCTTTGCAGGAAACGGCAGAGTTTCCTTTAAGCCCATATAAAGACGCACCATTGTCGGTGTGATTTCGGGACGTAAAGCTAAATGTCGATCTGATTTGTCTCTGAATTCATAAATTTGATCGGATAATTCTTCTCCGGCTTTTCTTTCAAAAAGCTCATAACTATCAACAACCGGCGTTTCATATCGTAAAAAACCCGTCTTTGTGGAAGCTTTGTCAAACGCCGCTAACAATTTTTTACGAAAAACCCAATCTACAGGCGTAAAATCTCGCATTCCCCGTAACGGAGCAACATCTAATTTTTCTGTCATCATAACTCCTTTTGTTCCCTTCTTACACTTTTTTGCAGGGAAAATCAAGTCTTACATCGCACGAAGACGACGAATGCGCTCGCCAATAGGAGGATGCGTACTCGACAGAGAAGAAAGAGCCAATCGACCATTAGAAGAAGGATCCGCTATACAGGCTGTTGCCATAACAGGTTGTTGATCTAAAATTTCCACTCGTGCATCTGTGCTGATTTTCATCAAAGCATCCGCTAAGGCACCCGGATTATGAATGATTTTAGCTCCGGTGGCATCTGCTGCATATTCTCGAGAACGAGAAACCGCTAGCCGAAGCAAAGGCGCAATTAAATAATGAAAAATCATTAAAGCGATTTGAACAAAAAACACTAAAATAAGAAGTTGATTGGCTTTTTCATTTCGTTGATTTTTGCCGATAAAATGAATGCGAACACCTTCTGCCAAAAAACCAAATATAGAAATCCCCGTAATAATCAATAAATTTAATCGTATGTCTCGATTACCGATATGCGCCATTTCATGAGCAATAACAGCTTCTAATTCTAATGGCGTCAATTTTTTTAAAAGACCTGTCGTAACGGCGATAGAGGCTGTTTTTGGACTATGCCCTGTCGCAAAAGCATTCATTGACTCATCATCGATTTCATAGACCTTTGGCATGGGTAATCCGGCGGCAATCGCTACATTCTGAACAGAACGATATAATTTTTTGTTGTCTTTTAATTCTATCGGCTTTGCCCCGGAAAAACCCAACATCATCTTATCGCCGAAATAGTAAGAAATCGCCATCCATCCCAAAGCAATCGCAAATAACGGCACTAAAAAGGATATCCAATACCCCGATGCAGCAAAAAAATAAATATTACTCTCGTTTATTTTTCCCGCCATATCTGGAAACCAGTATAACCATTTAGAAACACCATCCATCGTAAAAATATCAATTGAAATGAAATGAACAGCAGCATAACAAGCAATCCAGACTAAAATCGAAACAGAGACTGGAAACATCAAAACTAAAAAAGCTGTTTTTAGATTATTACGACTAATATGGTCATAAACAGTCAACGGTTTTGCCATTATATCCTCTTAAAAAGAAACTTTAGGAGCTTCAGCAACTTGCTTTTTTTCCTCTTCTGTTAATTCGAAGAAAGGTTCTTTTTCAAATTTAAAATGAGAAGCAATTAAATTAGACGGAAAAGCTTCAATTTGTGTATTCATTGCCATAACATTTGAGTTATAAAAACGACGAGAAGCCTGAATTTTATTCTCCGTATCCGTTAATTCTTGCATCATTTCCAAATAATTTTGGTTAGCTTTTAAATCCGGATAAGCTTCTGATAAAGCAAACACGCTTTTTAAAGCATCTGTCAACATATTTTCTTTAGCCGCTTTATCTTCTCCGTGTCCTTGAGTTTTCATTGCGGCAGACCGAGCTTTTACGACATTTTCCAATGTTTCTTTTTCGTGCTTAGCATATCCCTTTACGGTTTCAACCAAATTTGGAATTAAATCATATCGACGTTTTAATTGCGTATCAATATCACTCCATGACTCGCGAACGCGTTGACGTAAAGTGACCAAGCGGTTGTAAAGTATGACTAAATAAAAGACAACCAAAGCCGCAATAATTAAAAACCAAATCATTTTTATCTCCTTTTTCATTAAAACAATATTGGTAGTTTAAACAAGAATGCATAAAAACACAAGCCTTGATTTCTAAAAGAAAAACATATATCCTGATATCATTTTAAAAGGAGACAAAAAATGCATCCATGGCATGATGTAGAAAAAGAAAAAAATTCACCGCAAGTTGTCACAGCCGTGATAGAGGTGCCGAAAGGTTCAAAAACAAAATATGAACTGGACAAATCAAGCGGATTATTACGCGTTGACCGTATTTTATACAGTTCGGTTCACTATCCGGCGAACTATGGTTTTATTCCCAAAAGCTATTGCGATGACAACGACCCGTTAGATATCTTAGTTTTAGGTCAAGAAGTCGTTGTTCCTATGTGTTTAATGCGTGCTCGTCCTATCGGTATCATGAAAATGATTGACCAAGGACAAGAAGACGATAAAATTATTGCGATTCATGTGGACGATCCTGAATACATTCACTATCATGATATTGATGAATTACCTCCTCATTGCTTACGCATGCTGAAGCGTTTTTTTGAAGACTATAAAATTTTGGAGCAAAAAGAGGTTAAAATCGAAGAATTCTTAGGACACGAAGAAGCTTTTAAAACGATTGAAAAAGCCTTTGATTTATATGAACAAGAAAAAGAAAATTTAGTAGGATATCGTGCCTCATGCCCATGCAACAGATAACATCTTTAATGGAACTTGCCGATAGCGTAGATGCTTTTTTTATTGATGTCTATGGCGTTTTATGGGATGGAGAAGCTTATTATCCTTCTGCTTTGCGTATCTGCGAACAATTAATAAAAGCTGGAAAAAAAATTATTGTTTTATCTAATGCAACAACAATTAGCTCTTATTTTAAGGAAAAACATACATTACGTGGCTTTATTGAAGGCATCCATTACACAGATGTGATTACTTCCGGAGATGTCTTAAAAGAAAAATTGGAAAAAGAAAACTTTTTAGATAAAGTAACCGGCTCTCAAAATGGGCTTTACACAATTATCGGAAGAGAAAATGATCGTTTACTTGCTTCTGTTTTAGCTCGACAAACGCTCGATATGAATAAAGCCGCCGCCGTTTATTTAGGTGCTTTACAAAAAGAAGGGCATTTTTTTACAACACTTGATCCTTATTTACCGAGTGCACAACATGCTTTACAAAAAGGATTACCCGTTATTTGTGCTAATCCGGACTATTTTGCGTTCAACGGCCAACAAAAACATGTTGTCCAAGGCTCTCTCGGACGGTGGTATGAAGGACAAGGTGGAACCGTTTATTGGATTGGAAAACCTTATGCTGAAATTTATCATTACGCTCTTCAAAAAATAGGCTTATCAGATCCGGCACGCGCCGTTATGGTTGGAGATACTATTAGAACGGATATTGTCGGAGGAAAAAATGCTGGCTTGAAAACAGTTTTAATTGTTGGAACAGGCATTACGGCAGATTTAATCGCTTCCGGTAAAGAATTGATGCAAATTGCCGATTCTGAAGGTGCTGTTCCGGATTATTTATTAGAAAGGCTTTCATAATGTTTGAACTTCATCCTTCTTTACAAAAAAAAGATTACATTTGTGATTTAGATTTATGTACTGTTTTATTCGAAGATAACAAAAATTATCCCTGGATTTTTTTAGTTCCTCAATTAGAAAATATCAAAAGTATGCGCGATTTAACGCATGAGCAACGTCTAAAACTAATGACGGAAATAGAAAAAGCAGAAACCGTCATGGCAGATTTATTTCATCCGACACAAACGAATGTCGCCATGATTGGAAATATGACACCTCAATTACATGTTCATATTATTTGCAGATTTGAAGGAGACCCTGCGTGGCCCGGAACAGTTTGGAGTGAAAAAGCTGTTCCTTATTCCCCGCAAGAAAAAGAAAATACCATTTTAAAAATTAAACAAGCTTTAAAAGGAGAAGTAAATGTCTAAAGTTGCTGTTTTAATTCCAACGCGTTTGAAATCAACACGTTTACCCAATAAACCGCTTGCAATGATCAACGGTAAGCCCTTAATACAACATGTTTATGAACATGCCATAGCTGTTCATCCAGCGGAAGATGTTTACATTGCTTCCGGAGATCAAGAAATTATAGATGTTGCGCGAAGTTTTGGAGCGCAATGTGTTTTAACAGATCCTTCCTTACCATCTGGTACGGATAGAATTTCCGCTGCGTTAAAAGAAATAGATCCGGAAGGCAGTAAATATGATATTATTGTTAATTTTCAGGGAGATGGTATCAATGTTGATCCTCGGTTAGATTTAGAACTCATTGATATTATGGAAAAAACGGGAGCCGATATTGTAACGGTAGGAAAAAGGATTTCAGATGAAAAAGAAATCAATAATCCGTCCTATGTTAAGATAGCGATGGGTTTAAAAGAAGGGGAAGACACGGGTAGAGCTTTATATTTTTCACGAGCTCCCATACCGTATAACAGAGACTTAGAGAGCACTCAGAAGCCCTGTTATTGGCACATAGGGATTTATGTTTACAATGCGGTTTCATTAAGGCGATTTGTATCACTACCCGTAGGTAAATTAGAGGGTATTGAGAAGTTAGAGCAACTACGTGCATTAGAGAATGGGATGACAATTTATGCGAAAATTGTTGATTCAATTAAGCTAATAGAGGGTGCTCCAGCGGACATTAACACGCCGGAAGAGTTAGCGGAAGCACAAAAATATATGAAATAATTTAACCGCAAATAATTTTTAGCTTGAATTATTCTTTATAAATAAACTATTCTGAAATTATAAGTTTATTTTAAATTTGTTATAAATAAAAAGGAGTCTCAGATGTTCATTTCTAACAAAATTACCCCCCCCCCCC
>CASDQF010000026.1 GCA_949282845.1 uncultured Alphaproteobacteria bacterium
ACCTGAGCTTCTTCTAAAACGCGCAAAAAATAAATAGATTCATCTGCATCATAACTTGATACTTTTCCCGTCACATAAGATAAAACCGTCGGATTAGTCAGAATAAGTTGCCCGCCACGCCAACGAAAACTTTTAAAAGCAGATAACAAAACTTTTGCGTATTCCGTTTGTGCATCTATAACAACGGCCGACAGTAATAAAGCCATAACTATAGCAGAAGACCATAAGAAAGATGAAAAAGGCAAAAAGTAAAAGCCTAAGGAAGCAGATACAAAACCAAGCGGACGGAATAAAACAAAACGCATGGCTTTTAACCGAAAAGAGTTACCATGCGATAACGGTCTGGGCAACATACTAAAGTAATAGCCTATACAACAATACGCTAAAACGCCGAATAAAATCTCAGACAAAAAAACAACCCACATTTCTCCGGATGAAAAACCAAACGCTGATAATAAAGGTAAAAGTGCAATAATCAATAATCCATGAAGAACATAAAAACGATGCCGCAAACGATATAAAAATAAAATACTTCCTAAAGTCAGTAATCCTGTGAAAGCACAAACGAAACCGACCCATTTCATTATTACTGCCGGATTTTGACCTATTTTTTCTAACAAACCAAGCATATAAACATAATGAATTTGACAAAAGGCAAATGATATTAAAAAAGCTGCCGCATAAATATAATAAACTAATTTCATCTGAGATGGTTCTCGAACGCCACCGTTACGCGTTGGACGCACCTCAGGGGTTTCTTTTTGGAAAGAAAGTATCCAACTTGATAAAAGAAAGCCGCCGAATAACATCATAACCACTATTAGCCAGAACAAATCATTACCGCAGGTTGATGCCATATAACCCGCTAAAAAACCTCCACAAATGCGTCCCAACAGATCAAACAGAACTAAACCTAAAAAACTTTTAGAATCTAAAGTAAGGTTTATAAAACGCATAACCAAAGACCAAAAGCCGCCAAATAATAATAATTGAATAGAAAACTTTAAGCCGAAAAAAATATCAATAGACCAAAAAAAACCTTGATAAAAAGCCCACAACAATCCTGTTAAAGCTAAAAAAAGTCCTCCCAAAAAAAACGGGTATGTTTCTCCAAAGCGATGTTGCATTTTCAACAATAAAAAACCGCTCGGAATCCATAATAATCCGCCCCAAAAAAATTCAAACGCCAAATCTATGGAACCATAAGAACCAACATAAAGACCTGTTGCTAAAGCATCAATCCATGTTCCCAAAATACCCAATAGGAAAGCTAAACCGCTCAAAAGAGTCAATAATAACAGTTGCTCAGAAGAAAAGCTTAGTATTTTTTCAAGACTTCTGCGTATCTGGTTCATCACCTTCTCCTAAAAGACTATCTGCATAATCTGATGCGTTAAATGGCTGTAAATCATCCGCATGTTCACCAACCCCAATATAATATACCGGCAAATGAAACTTCTCCGTTAAAGCGACCAAAATACCTCCTTTAGCCGTTCCATCCAGTTTTGTAACCAAGAGCCCCGTCACATCTGCCATTTCTTTAAATGCAGAAACCTGAGATAATGCATTTTGACCGACTGTTGCATCTAAAGTCAATAAAACCGCATGAGGCGCTGCCGGATTAATTTTACGAATGACGCGAATAATTTTTTGAACTTCTTGCATAAGCTGTGCTTTATTCTGAAGACGACCAGCCGTATCTAAAAATAAAACATCATCTTTATTCTTTATCGCCGCTTGATAAGCGTCATAAGCACTTCCCGCCGGATCTGCGCCCATTTCTTTTGCATAAAAATGAGCCCCCGTTCTTTCTGCCCAAACTTTTAACTGTTCAATTGCTGCCATTCGAAATGTATCAACAGCACCGAATCCAACTTGCAACCCTTCTGCCTTCATCTTCTGGGCCATTTTAGCAATAGTTGTTGTTTTACCAGCCCCATTGACACCAACCATCAGAATAACAAAAGGTTGAGCTAAGCGTACATTTAAAACAGCCTCAGCCGGCTGAAGCAATGAGGTCACTTTATTTTTTAAAAATATTTTAGCTTCTTGAGCTGACTGTGGTTTACTTGCGACAAGCTCTTGTATCAAACTCTGCGCCGTTTTGACACCCATATCCGACATAATTAAAGCATCCTCGATTTCCTCTAATGCTTCCGCATCCAACTTTGTAAAACGAAAAGCCTGTTCCAAACGATCAGATGTCTTTTTTAAACCTGCTCTAAGCCTCTGCCACCAACTCATTTCCTTCAATTCCTTTATTCTTGACACGCACAATTGTCCCGGGAGCAATCGTTGTCGTTAATCTTGTCCTGATATAATGTGTATTAAAACCCTGCCCGTTTTCTTCAATTAAAACATCATCCGTCTTCCCGATTTGACCTTGCAAGTATGAAAATAACTGTTTTTCACCAAGAGCTCTTAACTTCTCTGCTCGCTTTTTCCTAACATCAACAGAAACCATAGGCATTCTCGCTGAAGGCGTCCCAGGACGAACAGAGAAAGGAAAAACATGTAAAAGTTTTAAATCAGCCTCACGCACCAATGCTAAAGTTTGCTCAAATTGTTCTTCCGTCTCTGTCGGAAAACCTGTGATAAAATCAGCTCCAAAAACGATATCGGGTCGAACCGAACGTAATTTTTCAACCAATTCTAAAACATCTTCACGTGTGTGTCGACGTCCCATGCGTTTTAAAATAAGATTATCTCCCGCTTGAACAGAT
>CASDQF010000027.1 GCA_949282845.1 uncultured Alphaproteobacteria bacterium
AATGAACGCCCTGAAAAAGATTGGAAAGTCCCAGCCTCTAGCAATCCAATTAAAAATATTCGTCTATTGTTTTCCTTAGATCGGTTTCAAATTCGATTTGCTTTACGACTTGCTGTCGTCTTATGTATCTCTTTTGCTTTTTCTTATGGAACAGGCTTTAATCATTCTTACTGGTATCCAATGAGCGCCTTTTTAATGCTTATGCCTTATTCAGAAGAAAGCACCATGAAAATCAACAATCGTATTTTAGGAACGATAGCAGGCCTTTGTATTGTTTTCTTTTTAATGGGTATTTTTAAAAGTTTTGCCAGCCACTTGATTATTATTATCATTATGACTTGTTTTATGTATGCAGCTCCCATCACTTCATGGACTATGACTATGTACACAACTTGTTATGGTATGGCATTAACAACGCTAGCACTGGATCGAAAAGAAGCTATCTTGCTTCGACTTCTTTATGTTGCTCTTGCAGCTATTACTACATGGCTTGCCAACCATTTTCTCCTACCAAATACGGCAGAATCGGAATTTAAAAATAGCGTTCGCTCTTTATTTGATATTGATATTAAATTAATTCGTGAACTTCAAAAATGGAAAACAAAAGAAGTCGATATGGATGTATTCCGCAATTTAATTGTTCATTCACACCTAATATCCAATGAGATTCAATCTTATATTAATACTCATTTAACAAAGGAAGAACAAGACTTTTATTCTCAACTTCTTCCATTAAACCAGAAACTAATTTCTGAAATGGAACAATTAAATTCTTATTTAAGACACCATAAAGAACTCATTGATTTTACGGACAACCTTCTATTAGAACAGCTGTTTTCGAACTTAGAAGATGCAACAAAGCGAATCTGTTTTAGTTATACAAGCAATCAACTTACCAGTTTCGTTATGCCAACCAAAAATTTACATACTTATGGAACGCTTGATGACAACTTATACTTTAACAATCTTGCATTTAATTGTATTAAAAGCATTGAAGAATTAACAAACTTATCAACAAAAGCTCCATTACAAGAGCTACAACGATAAGGTTGAATAGAACAAAGTGTGCGTTGCATACTCTTCACGACTTTCGGTCACTTTGAGCAACGTACACTTTGCCGCGCGCGAGCAATTTGCGAAGCAAAATTATCGTCTTTGCGAGCTGCGCATCGTTCGCACGTAGTGCTTTTTTTATGTTATAGGCTAACTCGCTTTGCGAGGAATTTCCTATAACATAAAAAAGCCATAGAACAAAAATTGTTCTATGGCTTTTTTATTTGCGCGAAAGCAACGAATCAAGTAATATGTTTTTCATCTATATAAGACAACGAGTCAAGTATGGCAAATCCATCTTATCCAAATGATAGGTACTCTTTATTGTCCCTGTCCACTCTGGGGATAAATTAGAATGGATATAAAAAGAATCAATTCCCACCTGATTTGCACCGAAAATATCTGTATTCTCATCATTTCCTATCATAAGACACGTTTCTTTTTCCAAATCATATTGCTCAAAAAGCATTTCAAAAAACTTTTGTTCTGGCTTTTTACAGCCTTTTGTGGAAGAAATGAAAATTCCATCAAAAAGCTCTTTAATTCCTAGCTGTTCTAGCTCTGGCATCGTAAAAATTTCTTGTGCATTAGAGAGCAAGTAAACGCCCTTTTTTTGTTCTCTTAAGCTCTGTAATAACGGTTTTGCCCCATCATAAAGTCGAATATATTCTGTGGATAATGTTCGAAACTTTCTTCCTGCTTCTATGCTTAACGAAAGATCTGCAAAAATCCCCTTTTTCAAAAACATCGCTTGAAATACTAATTCTAGCTGTACTTCTGGATAGGCCTCATGAGAGTAGGTCGCTTCCTTTTCCTTTACAAGATTTTCATAGGTCTGTTTCAACTCTTCTTTTGTATAACTAGCCCCATGTTCTCCATAAAAGCCTGCTAATGCTTCCCATAAGGAGTCTTTTTGTTCCTTCGTATGAATATCCACTAACGTGCCATACAGATCAAAAATATAGTTTTTATATTGTTTTACATTCTCCATTGAT
>CASDQF010000028.1 GCA_949282845.1 uncultured Alphaproteobacteria bacterium
CGAGCAGAGAAGAAACTTCTGAACCAGCTTGTGAAAAACGGAAAATATTATCAATAAACAATAAAACATCTTGACCTTTTTGATCTCGAAAATATTCGGCTAATGTTAATCCGGTTAAAGCGACTAAAGATCTGGCCCCAGGAGCTTCATTCATCTGGCCAAAAACTAAAGCAGCTTTTGAATTATGACCTTTTAAGTCAATAACTCCGGATTCTATCATCTCGGTATATAAATCATTACCTTCGCGTGTTCTTTCTCCAACCCCTGTGAAAACAGAATATCCTCCGTGTTGCTTGGCAATATTGTTAATCAACTCCATAATAATCACTGTCTTACCAACACCAGCTCCGCCAAATAATCCGATTTTACCCCCTTTGGAATATGGACATAATAAATCTATCACCTTAATACCCGTCACAAGAACAGATGTTTCCGTCGCCTGTTCAACAAAAGCCGGCGGTTCACGATGTATCGGTAACTCAAAATCACTTTTAATCGGACCTCTGCCATCTAAAGCATCACCTGTCACGTTCATAATACGACCTAATGTTGGCTCTCCGACAGGAACTGTAATAGGAGCATCCGTATTCACAACTTCTTGATCTAAATAAAGCCCGTCTGTAGGTCCCATAGCTAAAGCACGTGCAACTGAGTTTTCCAAAAGCTGCGCCACTTCCAGTGTCAACGTTCCATCTTCACGTTCAATTTTCAGCGCATTTTGCAAAAAAGGCATTGTTTCAGGCGTGAACTGTACATCCACAACAGATCCTGTTACCCGTAAAATATGCCCTATCTTTGTTTGAACCGACATTCTTTTCTCCTTAGCTTTCCGAACCTGCAACAACTTCCGTTAAATCCTTTGTAACTAATTCTTGTCGTTTGCGGTGATATTTTTTACTAAGCTGTGTCATCATATCACTTGCACTCTTCGATGCATTCTCCATAGCTATCATACGAGAAGCACTTTCAGAAGCCGTTGTATCTAATAAAATTTTATAAATATAAAACTCCATATAATAAGGTAAAATACGCTCTAAAATTTTAATATCTCCCCCATCATAATCATACGCCTCCGCAGGACGTGTCGACATTTTCAGTAAATTATCACTATCTATCGCACCTAAAGGAGATTTAATATGACGACCACCAATAGCACTAAACAATCTTGTCTCTTGCATTTTTAACTGTTTTTGTCCCAAAACATCTCGCTTCACATAAAATGGATCGGAACTATCTATCAGCTTTTGCCACTTATTTTCATGAAAAAACGTTTGCAAGGGAACTAATTGTTCTATTTTTATTTTCTGATTAGCTGCAGTTTCAAATTCGCTATAAATAACCGTACAAACATCAAAAGTCCCTCGATAAAACTGATCCATCAAAGTTGTTGATAATCGTTCCGCTTCTAAAAAAAGAGGCATATTTTTATCAACTCGTCTGGCAGCAATGTGAATATTTAAAGTTGGATATTTCTTTTTTAAAATCTCGCCACCTCGATATCCAAAACATAGCACACTGATTTTCTTATTTTCTTTTTCCAGAGCATCAATAACTTGTTCAAATTTATTTATTAAACTTAAATTAAACTGGCCGCATAACCCTTCATCTGATGTAATTAAAACTATTAAATGACGTTTTTCTTCCGATCGCCCTTTCAAAAGAGACGGCATCGGTAAAACTTGAGACGAACCTGATGAAATTAACTCTTCCTGCCGAGCTGTTACACTTCGCACCAAACGACGCACAATACGATTAATCTCATCCGCAAATGGATAAGCTTTTAATAAAGCTTCATGAGACTGACGCAACTTAGACACAGAAATCATCTTCATCGCCGCGGTAATTTTCATGGTCGCCTGAACTGTATTCATTCGACTTTTAAGCTGCTTCAATCCACTCATTTCTTCACTTTTTTATCCATATAGTCACTCACAAGCTCTTTTAATGTCTCATCTAATTCTTTTTCTAAAGAAGTTGATAACTTAGATGCTTTATTGATTTCTTCTAAAAGATAAGGTTGATTAAGACGAATTTGCTCTAACATTTTTGTTTCAAAATCAGGAATATCTGATGGCTCCATCGAAGATAAATACCCTTTTACAACAGCATAAAGAGAAATAAACTCTTCCTCAAATGACAAAGGTTGATGAAGCTTTTGTTTAAGTACCTCTGTCATTCGAACACCTTTACGCAATAATTCTTGAGTTGTCTCCTCTAAATCAGAAGCAATTTGCGCAAAAGAAAGCATCTCACGATATTGAGACAAGTCTAATTTCATAGAACCGGAAATCTTAGCTAAAAGAGGACGTTGAGCTTTAGAACCTACACGACTGACAGATAAACCAACATTAACGGCCGGACGAACCCCTTGATGAAATAAACCGCTCTCTAAGAAAATCTGTCCATCCGTAATAGAAATAACGTTTGTTGGAATATAAGCTGACACATCTCCTTCTTGTGTCTCAACAACCGGTATGGCTGTCAAAGAACCGCCGCCTTTATTTTCACTCATCATTGCTGCCCGTTCCAACAACCTTGAATGCAGATAGAAAATATCCCCTGGATAAGCTTCTCGCCCTGGCGGACGACGCAATAATAATGAAATCTGACGATAAGCATTAGCATGCTTAGATAAATCATCAAAGAAAACAACGGCATTCATTCCATTATCCCGAAAATATTCACCAATCGTTGCGCCTGTAAAAGGAGCGAGATATTGTAAAGAAGCCATATCCGAAGCCGATGCTAAAACAATTGTTGTATATGCCATTGCCCCCTCGTTCTGCAAAATACGCAAAACCTCAGCAACCGTTGACTGTTTTTGTCCTATTGCGACATAAATACAATAAACTTTTTCCTTTTCGCTTTTGGCTTGTTCATTCACTCTTTTTTGATTTAAAATACTATCAATAATCAAGGATGTTTTTCCGGTTTGACGATCCCCCACGATTAATTCCCGTTGTCCCAGTCCTATTGGAACAAGAGCATCTATCACTTTAATCCCTGTTTGAAAAGGTGTCTTTACAGGTTGACGATCGACAATCCCAGGAACAGACGCTTCTAAAGGCATTTTATTTTTGACTTTTAGCTCACCAGCACCATCTATCGGTTCGCCTAAGGCATTGACAATTCGACCGATCAATTCTTTACCAACAGAAACCTTGGGAGCATCCCCTGTTTGAACGGCTAAGTCTCCCTCCTCCAACCTTGAACCGTTGGAGAGCAATACAATGTCTGAATATTCTGGATTTAAGTTAAACACAATTCCCTTAATACCATGAGGAAAATCTATTAATTCTCCTGCTCGTGTCCGTTTCATACCTGAAACGCGCGCAATACCATCTTTGACAGAAATAACACGCCCGACTTGTTTAACTCTCGGATGAACACTTTCTTCTTTAGATAACCTCTGCAATAATTCTCCAAAGGCTTCTACGGATAAATCAGCCAATGATACCTTACCCAAAGCTTCTTGAAGTTGATACAATTTAGCTTTTACGGAAGCATCTATTAAAGAAGAACCTATTTGTAATTGAAATCCACCCAGCAATGTCGCATCAATTTTAATATTTAATAAAACTTTTTTCACATTCAAAGAACGTGAAATAAGTTCACTAATTTGCGTTTGCTGCTTTTTATTTAATGCGTTGGAAGTGATAACATCGACATAAAGCTCTTCATAAAAAAACTTTTCTTTTTTAAGCTTTTTTTTTGCTGTTTTTGTTTTTTTTGCCGCAACCATTATCTTCCCCTTCTTCATTTTCTTAGTTGTAGCACAAAGAGAAAACGCCTGCAAGAAAACACTTTAATTTTTATATTTCTGGGATAAAAAATTCTTCCAAATATGCTTGCTTGAGATTAAAACCTCTCCAACCATATTGAGAAGGAAGCGAAAGACAAACCAACGATGCCGGAGGACACTCTTCTTTCTCATGACATTGAAAGACAACAGAACTTGGAACCAATAATTGAACAAACTTCAGCAGTGCGGGTCCATGTCCGATAATCATTATTTTTTCAATTGTATCATCCACTAAATTTAAAAGTTCTAAAAGAGTATATTCACTTGCCAAATATAAAAAATCCAAAAAAACAACATGTGTTTTAGAAAAAAAAGAAGATAATTCATCATAAGTTTCTCTGGCTCGTTTTGCTTTGGAACAGAAAATAAGTTCCGGTGCAATAGGATGCAATGGCAAATAATTCTTTAGTTTCTTAAGCTGTTGTTTCCCTTTAAGAGATAATGCTCTATCAAAATCACGCATCTGCGCTGTTCCTCGACATCCTTGCGCACTGTTCAGCAAATATAAAATACGTCTTTGACACATAAAAATCTCCCCCTTTAGCCCATATTAAAAAATACAACTAAAGGTTGAAATTATCAAGTTTTATTTTATATTAGGTAAGACATTTTGCTCAATTTCACGCAACCGTTGACGCACTTCTTCTTGAATAAAAGGATAAGGCACTTCTTCCTCGCGAGGCCAAAAAGGTTTCATATCTGGTGAAAAATCTGTTGTTTCCAGCCATTCATCTTGTTTTTTGGGCGTTGTATTTTTTTCCTTTTGAGGAATAGGAACTTCTGTTAAATCAGGCAAAACTTGCTTTGAAGCAGTTTCAGGAGCGGTATCGTCCACAAAGACAGAAGGCAAAAACTCTGATTGACGTGTATGATCTTTAACCAAATTTTTATATTTATAATGAGCAAAATACAATATTGCTCCCAGTAAAAGGACAAGAACAATCGGAATGAAATAATGATTAACAATCAATAAAAAAGCACCAATTCCTTGCCCAGCCTGGTGCAAGACAGGTAAAGGTGTCTTTTTCTTTTTTTTAGGGGGCATTATGTCTCCTTATTTAATCTTCTCGGAAATACGCTCTAACTGACGTTCTTCTCGACCGATAATCCCTTGAGAAGAATGAGAGACATCTTGTGCTCCTTCAGTCACGACTTCTTTTGTTGAAGAGAAAACACTCATTATTTTTCCGGGAACTTCCCGAGGTGTAATTCCTCCGAAGAACCAAAAAGCACCAAGAATAAGAGCAAGAATAACAATCCACTCAAAAAGTTGTCGCAAAAATTCTCGCATTTTTTTCTCCTTTTTTCTTTCTTTCCTTATAATTTAAACAAAAATATTTCTTTTGTCATTAAGTTTTTATGCTTTTTATTGAGAAAAATTTTCTTTCCTTCTATATTAAGAAGGAGAAGGAAAAATGTTTTATTTTTTAAAAAGCAAAAAGCAAAAAACAAAACAACCATTTTGGGAACGCAAGAAACTTTCTCAAATGACTGAAGAAGAATGGGAAAGTCTATGCGATAGATGTGGTAAATGCTGTCTAATTAAAATCGGTGTTTGGCGAATTCGTTTCACTAACATTGGTTGTCCACTTTTAAATGTAAAAACAGGTTTATGTTCAAACTATTCAAATCGTTGGGATAGTGTTCCCGAATGTATTAAATTAACTCCGAAAAACTTACGTAAATATGCTAAATATCTTCCCAAAACCTGTGCTTATCTATGGATTTTAAAAAAGCATCGGTTGCCCCCTTGGCATTACTTGGTTTCAGGTTCGCACAGAAGTGTTCATCAAATGGGAATTTCCGTTAAAAACAGAGCCGAACCTTTTCAACAACCTATTGATTTAAGGGAGCATGTTATCTCATGGTCCGATCTTTAATTGTTTCAGGAATATCCATCGATATTGTTCGCAAAAAAGGATGCCATTCCCTCAAATTAAAAATTGATCGGAAAACAGGAAAACCACAAGTTATTATTCCATTTTTATATCCCATTTTTATGGTTCAAAAATTTATAGAAAGTCATATCGTTTGGTTACAAAAGCAGATATCATTAACACCGCAAAAAATAACTTTTAAAGACGGAATGAAACTTTCAATTTTAGGGCAAGAGCTTATCATTCGACATCAAGATAAAAGAATCGGCGGCGTATTTATTGAAGGGAACTTTTTAATCGTAACCGGAGAAGCGGAGCATCTACACAGACGCGTAAAAGATTTCATAAAAAGACAACTCTCAGAATATGCGACAATAAAAGCAAAAAAAATAGCTCAACTTTTAAATCGTTCAATCAAGCGAATAACAATTAAAGATACCGTTTCACGCTGGGGAAGTTGCACATCAACCGGACATTTATCTTTTTGCTGGCGACTGGGCTTAGCCCCTTTATTCGTGTTAGATTACGTTATTATTCATGAAACAGCTCATTTAGTCGAAATGAATCATTCTTGGGCGTTTTGGAAAAAAGTTGCAGAATTAAATACCAACACACGACAAGCCAAAAAATGGCTCAATGAAAATGCTTCTTATTTGCACTCTTTTCTATAAAAACCATATTTTTTCATTGAAATAACAATAAAAAAAAGATACACTCTTTCATGAAAATATAAAAAGGATTTAAATATGTTTTTTTGGCTGGCAGTCTTAACATTTTTTACAACAATTTTAATTTACGGTTTTTATCCACGTTCCGATGCTCTTAAAATCGTCGATAAGCCGGAAGCCAATAATGCTATTTCAGAAGTTGTCACACAGCATACTTCAGCTCTGCAAGGCATCACCCTGCAAAAAGGCGGACGTCCTATTTATATTGACCTTGTCCCGGAAAATGGTTCCGTTACCTTATCGGACGATGTCTATTATAATTATTTACCTGACGGTTTTATTTTTTCAGACACACCTCCCATCAGTCGTATTTTCTGTCTTAACAATGCAAATGGACAACCAGCCGATGATTGCGCCGTCACTGCACCAACAATAACCTATCCCAAAGGAACGACAGATTTTCTTGTTACTTATGGAGATGTTCCTTTTAATTTTAGTGCTTATATTGCCGCTCTTGCTCCACGTTCATTGGGAGAAAAAGTTTTTCTAACAGATTACTCTGAAGAATATCATTTGCAAACAAATTGTGGAACCGTCAGCTGTGAAAATGGTGTTTGTCACCTTAATAATACACGATACTTAACGGCAGAAGTTCCTATTTCAATTGCCGATCAAATACCAGAAGGTAGTTTAGTTTGCTTGTCTCGTTTATCCGCTGCTTATGAGTTAGATGAAAACAACAAGCCAACTTTAATTCAAGTGACACATTTACCTTAAATGAAGAGAGGGAAACATGCCGAACATCACATATAAAACACAAAAAGGCTCTTTAATGATTGAAGTCATCGCAGTTTTAGGATTGCTTGCTTTAATTACGCCCCTTTTATTTCAACAAATTGCACGACGCAATGAAGAAATTATTAATACTCAAATAGCAACAGAAGTAAGAGCCGTTAAAGATGCCGTTGCTGCTTATATTCAAGCAAATGAGGCTCAAATTGCTAAAAATTGTGGCTTGACAGATGAGAGTGGAACATATACTGCAACGCCAGATGGAGAAATCTATGCATGCGACGCTATCGGTTCGGCTGAGTTTATTCCTTTCTTCAGCGGAGCAAGCGGTGTATTATCCGACTATAATTATGAATTCTATGGTTATACTATTCCAAGTCGTGCTGACAACGCAGGAAATATCTCTGATTATCGCCCTGTGATTTATGCGACGATTAGTAGAAATGCTGGAGAAAACTTTACTTTAAGACAAGCCGCTCGAATTGCTTCATTAATCGGTCTAGACGGAGGTGTTGTCGTTGAAGATCCTGATGTCCCCTCCCAAAGAATTATCAGTGGCATGCAAGGTGCTTGGGAATTAGACACAACTCTCCCCCTCAACACAATCGTTGCTGTCACAGCATTCAATGACGCAACAAATTCAGCCATTTTAAAAGATGTGAAATTAGAACATTTTCAAGGACAAACGATGCAGGCAGATACAGCCGTTGCTACACGTATGAATGTCAGAGAATTTTTATCCATCGGACCTAATGATATAACCTCTTGCATTGAAAACTATGGAAACAATACAATCCGCGTAAAGTATGGACAAACAGAAGAGGATTTAACAGCAGATCCGGCTATTTCTCCAGAATGTGCTCCATTGTTCGAAGTGAATGGAGATACAGGCGTTGTTTATATCCATAATGGACAAATTCGTACTGGTCAAAAGATAGAAGCTTCTCAATCTACAGCTGGAGAAACACGCGAGACAAATGCAGATGGTACACCTAAGTATGATGAATATCAACTGGATCCTGCTTATACTTCTGTGATGAATGATATTAAGCTAACCTCTCGAGGTGGAGCACGATTAAGTGATATTTTACCTAACTATGTCTTAAAAGATATTTATTATGCAAGCACCCACACTTCTGATGGAGCGAATGTATCCGATGTCACTTATCCTGGATTATCAGGACATACCCTTACAGGAAATCCTTGGATTGTTCCTATCCCAGAGTGTCCAATAGGATATGCTCCTGCAGTTACTGTATCTCCTTCTATGGTACAACATGCTTCAACTGTCATTTCGAAGCAAGAACTACAAGAGGCAATTAATAGTACAACGAATGCTTGGGCAAAAGCAGGCGGAGCTTTTCGATTTATTATATCCAATAAAGAGGCAGTCAAAAAAGAAAATGCTAATGCCACAGGCTCTTGGACGATTACGCCTCAAATTTATATTCCCAAAAATGCAACTTGGGAAGAGACAGATCAATTGTATAGAGCCTTGATACACACTTATTGTGTCTATGATGAAAGCGCGTTTACGGTCCCCGAAAAAGATCGTCCGGAAGAATAGGATTAAAAATGAGAAAAGAAATTAAAGAAGCGGCTCGTTTATTACGAGCGGGAAAATTAGTTGTCTTTCCGACAGAAACCGTTTATGGCTTAGGTGCTCTTGCAACAGATGATAAAGCAGTCGCCAGCATTTATGAGTTAAAAGGACGACCAACTTTTAATCCTTTGATTGCACATGTAGATACTCCAGAGATGGCTGAAAAATATGTTGAAATGACGCCTTTAGCCAAAAAGCTTATGAATGAATTTTGGCCTGGTCCTTTAACACTTGTATTAAAGAGAAAAAAAGACTGTACCGTTTCTCTTTTAGCGTCAGCAGGATTAGATACATTAGCGGTCCGGTGTCCAAAAAATCAAATTGCTCTGGATTTAATCCATGAAACAGGAGAAGCTATTGTAGCTCCCTCTGCTAATCCATCCGGAGAAGTCAGCCCAACAACAGCACAACATGTGATTTCTTCTTTTGGCGAAAGGACTCCTTTCTTAATTGATGGAGGTCCTTGCCAAGTTGGATTAGAATCAACAGTTCTTTTGGTGACTGGAGAAAAAGCAGCTGTTTTGCGTTATGGAGGACTTTCTATTGATGATATTGAATCTGTTTGCGGTCCGACCATTCGTCCGGAGAAAGACCAAGATGCACCGATGAGCCCTGGACAACTGAAAAGCCATTATGCTCCTCATTTACCATTACGAATGAATGCCTTAGAGGCGTTTGAAGGTGAAGCACTATTAGGTTTTGGTAAAGCACCGCATGCCGTGTTAAACTTAAGTGAAAAAGAAGATTTAAAAGAAGCCGCTGCAAACTTGTTTTCTATGGTTCGTCAATTAGACAATCCGAAATATACAGGGATTGCTGTTATGCCTGTTCCCATGGAAGGACTAGGTTATGCAATTAATGATCGCTTAAAACGCGCCAGTTATAAGAAAAAATAAAACTTAATTTGGTCTTTATATACATTCAGAATATTTTTCTATAATATCAAATAATTTATTTATAAATATTTCTTTTGATTAAAAACGACAGGCGGTGATGATTATATCGGGATAATTTGGGGACGAGGATATTTATTGTAAAATCCTGAAATGCTGGGCAAGAAAACAACTAAATAGAAGAAAATTTATTAGATCTTTGATTTTTTTAGAGATAATTAAAAAAATAATTTATACTAAGAATAACTATCACTCTGAGAGTGATAGTTATCTCTGATGTGAGGAGAAAAAATGCTTGATGTTCAATTTGGAAAAGAAGAAGTTGTTCAACTATCAAGTTCCGCTCGCAAAGTACCTGAGATTTGTGTGGCTTCGTTTAAAGGAAAAATTAAAAATAAAAAATTAAAGTCCTCTTTATATTAATCAACGTATGCCAGAACTACCAATTATTTTCTGTTTTTGGTAGCATTTAAATATTTCTATTGTAATATCAGAATATTATATATATTTTATTTTTATAAAATAGTTTTTATCCATTAAGTTAAAATATATCCTCTTTACCAATTACAATACCCAACTGTCCTTGTTCCCCCTATACAACTTCCATCTTCCCAATTATACTGTAAACACTCCTCATAATAGCCACACGGTTCATAAGATGCACAACACATCCCTCCGCAACAATGATGATCCCCACCACAACAGCTACTTGTATAACCGTCCGTACAAATCCAACTATCGCCGACACAACACA
>CASDQF010000029.1 GCA_949282845.1 uncultured Alphaproteobacteria bacterium
GAAGATTGCAGTTGTGAAGCATCGAGTTGTGAGGATGTATTAGGAGAAGTACCGACGGGGGAAGATCCAGCGTGTTATGAAGTTGTTGTAGGAGGAACGACGGAGGTCTGTGGTGAAGTCTGTTCTGAGGATGGGTATAAGAAGAAAGTCTGCACGCCATGTTCTGCAGGAGAGGAAGAGACGGGAACGGATGTATGCGGTTGTCCGATATGTGAAGAGAAATGTCCAGAGTTTAATGGCTGTTCTTCATGTGAAATAGAGACGGAAGATGAGAATGGTTGTCCGATTTGTGAGAGCAATTGCGCTGGTTCCTGTGAGGTGTGCGAGAATGGGAGTTGTGTTGATTATATGACGACGAAGAAAGGAGGGTTCTGTTGTGATGAAGACGTAGCCTGTTGTCCATTAACGGAAGATTGTTCTCCTGTCACCGGTTGTATAGTAGATTCCTCTTGTACAGACTGTGCGAGTAAGGGGGGGACTATGATACCGACTTTAGTGGGTGACTGTTGTGATATGCCCATTATGTGTTGTTCAGCGGATGAGACATGTCAGACTTTACAAGGTTGTCAAGCAGCGGAATGTTGTCCGAGTTGTGGTGCAACGTTAAACTGTCAGAGTGATTCTGATTGTAATCAAGATCCTGAACGTTGTGAAGAATGTTTTATACATGGGAAGCTGATGAATGGAGAACCAGCGGGTTGGTGTGTTTTAAAGTCATTAAATTTAACGCCTGGGGAGATATCAGCTTGTTTAACGGTTGTAGGATGTGACAAAGTTTCGAAGTGTGATTTAGACACGGAAGCATGTATAGAAGGGAATTGTTGTTTAAAAGATAAAGTATGTGGAGAGATGTGTTGTGGAGATAATTTTACATGTGTTTCCGGCAACTGTTGTTCGATAGAGAAAGCATGTAATGAGAGCTGTTGTGGAGAAACGGAAGCATGTATAGAGGGGATTTGTTGTGCACAAGAGGACATTTGTAGTGCGACTTGTTGTCCAACACCGAATAAATGTATAAATGGTCTTTGTTGTGATACACCGAATACAGATGCGACGGAATGTTGTTCATATGGTGTTGGCGTAGATGGAGAATGTTGTCCAATCGATCCAAATACCTGTACGATTGGAAGCTATTCAGATGAAAATGGTTGTACTGTATGCTGTTTGCCCGTTCAAGATTGTCCAAATGGAACTATAAAAGATGAAAATGGTTGTGTCGTGTGTAAGGAAGGTTGTGATGAGGATACACAACATTCTTGCACAAATGGAACAGATACTTGGTGTTGTAATAACGGACAATCTTGTGGTTCAAATAAAGGAGAATGTAATAGTTGCGGTAATGTATTTAATAATTACTGTTTTAAAAGTCGAGATACGGATTCTTGCACAGCTGAAAATAGCACAATTTGTCAAAATTGTGGTTATGATTTGGCTCTTGTTGGTGTTTTAGATGACGCCTATCCAGAATATAGAACAGAAATCTATGGGTGTGGTGGACAAAAAAGTTGTTCTGCTGGAGAAACATGGAAACTAGATAGTAACGAAGGAAAACTTGGCTATGGATGTGTTCCTAATTCTTATGTCGCTTGTTGTGATTACAGATATAATTGGGATGGTGATAATATAGTATCTGTTACATCCTATGGTTTTAGACACTATGCTCCTTCAGCAGATGACTGTTATTCAGAAGACCCTGACATAGGTTATACTGCTGCATGTAATTAATTTACACACTTTTATTTCTGCATAACATTACTTATAAGTACTTCATTGGAAATAAATATACTAGGACAGAGGGTCACAATAAACCTATCTTTTAGCAATACAATGAATAGCTTTTATTTATATTTTAATAATTCCGAAGAAATATTCAAAAAATTAACTTCTTATTTTTCTGTTTTCTTTCCCAGCATTTCGGGATCTTGCAACAGATAGCCTCGTCCCCAAATCGTTCCGATATAATCATCGCCGCCTGTTGCTTCTTCTAACTTCTTGCGCAACTTACAGATAAACACATCTATAATCTTTAACTCGGGTTCATCCATCCCATTATACAGATGATTTAAAAATTGCTCCTTACTTAACGTTGTCCCTTTACGCAGAGCTAACAGCTCTAAAATCGCAAATTCTTTCATCGTTAAATGAACAACTTTTCCCCCTACGGATACTGTCTTAGAGTCCAGATTAATTTCCAATTTCCCTACATTAATAACTGATTTTGCATGTCCTTGAGACCGACGAACAATGGCGCGAATCCGAGCAACCAGTTCCGCCTTATCAAAGGGCTTTGTTAAATAGTCATCCGCTCCATCCAAAAAACCTTTCACTTTTTTATCCGAGGCGGACAAACCTGATAGAATTAAAACTGGTGTCATCACTTTGCCTGCACGCAACTTCTTCAACACCTCAAAACCATCCATGTCAGGCAACATTAAATCCAAAATAATAATGTCGTAATCATATAGTTTCCCTATCTCAATCCCATCTTCCCCAAAATTAGAAACATCTACAACCATTCCTTCTTTTGATAAAATCAGGTTAATGTTTTGAGCCATTGATTTGTCATCTTCGACCAATAAAACACGCATGTTTGCCTCGCTTCCTTTTAGATTTTAACAAAGATTAAGATTAGGTTAATTTCTTTTTCCATGAAACGCAAGAAAAAAAACTTATTTTCTTTTATTCTTTTTATTTTTATTTTTAAAATGACTTTTTCTCTTGACTCTTTTTCAAACTTGTGTATGATAACACACCTAAGTTTACGAATGTTTATTTTAATAGGGTACATCAAATGGCAAAACCGACAACAATTCAAATTAAACTGGAAGCAACCGATGGTTCGGGACATTTCTATGTTGCAAAGAAAAACCCACGCACAAAACCGGAAAAAATGGAAGTAAATAAGTATAATCCAAAAACCCGGAAACATGTTAAATACGTGGAAAAGAAGATTAAATAATCTCCTTTTATCTTCTAAAAGGCGTCTTGAAAATAAGACGCCTTTTTTATTTCTTGCTTTAGAACAAAAAAATCTTATATTATATTATATTATAAAAGAAAAAAATAAGGAGAAAAGAATGACATTAAAAACTAGACAATTAGATACTCTTAAAACGACTACAGTTAATCAAGGTTTAAAAGCATATATGCTACGCGTTTACCAACTGATGGCTGGCGGTCTCGCTGTTTCAGGATTAGCTGCTTGGATTGGCTCTTCACCTACTTTTTTTAAACTGCTCTATCATATAAATATGGCAGAACAAACAATATCACTCTCTTTCTTAGGATGGATTGTGCTTCTGGCTCCTTTAGCTTTAGTTTTTATGTTTTCTTCAGCCGTAGCAAATCTTAATCCAGCTAAAGCACAAACAATCTTTTGGATTTTCTCGGTTCTCATGGGATTGTCTATTTCCAGCATTTTTATTATTTATGCAACAACAAGCATTGCAAAAGTTTTCTTAATTACTGCCGGAACTTTTGCTGCGATGAGTATTTGGGGATACACGACGAAACGAGATTTAACAGGTGTTGGCTCTTTTTTAACAATGGGACTATTCGGTTTAATTTTAGCAACTCTTGCTAATTTGCTTATGAAAAGCCCTGCTCTTGACTATGCGATCTCAATAATTGGTGTAATCGTTTTCGTTGGATTAACTGCTTTTGATACGCAAAAAATCCGAATGATGTATCAAGAGGATGATAACGAAAATGTTCAAAAATCAAAAGCTATTTCAGGGGCTTTATCTTTATACTTAGATTTCATCAATTTATTTTTAATGCTCCTTCGTTTGATGGGCGATCGTCGTTAAGCTTTAAGCACCACGAACTGAAGCGCTCTGTAAAAGGGCGCTTTTTTGTTGGGCTAAATGATCTTTGGCTTGCTTTTCCATTACGGCATAGAAACTTTCTGTTTTTCCGTCAAAATGAGATAGCGCCTGTGCATGAGCTTGTGAAGCATTTGAAAAAGCGCCTCGAAGCTCTATGGCCGCTCGTTCATTCCCGGGCAAATGCGCCAAATACTGCATTGCTTCCCCGAATTCTACAATAGCAGCGCTAAATTCAAAATTTGATTTCCCTTCAAAAAAATTTTTCCCTGCATTATCTGGATTACTTTGGAAAGCCATAAAATCGGCGACTCTATTAAGTCCACACATTTGCATTTGCTCTATTAACGGTTTCTTTGTATCTATAGATGCAACTGGCCGACCCAAAGCCATAATTTCATTTATCATATTTAATGCGGTCGCTTGCTCAATTGACATTTTACCACCCGGTTGAATACCCAGCATTTTCATTTGCGCGCGAGCAATCGTTGCATCCCCAGATAGCAAAAGCATTTCTGCTCGCATTCGCCCTCGTTCATCGAAACTTTTCCCTTCATAAGCTTTAAATGCAATCGGAATAAGTTCATAAGCCTTCTGTAATGATTGTTGACGGAGCGTCGGTTGATGAGAAAACATCCCTTTTTGAACTTGGACAATTTTATTCGAAGCCTCCTTCAAAGGCTCTGTTTTATCGGTTTGCCCTGCATTCGCACTCAACAAAGTCGCTCCGATTAAACTGACGGCCGCTAGCTTTGATTTTAGTCCCATAACAACCTCCTCTTTTAAGTTTAACATAACACCTTCTAAAAAACAAGAAGGGCTCATCTTTCGTATTTTCATTTTTTTCTTGACGAAAGAAGATAAAAAGCATTATCCTTATTCTGTTTAATGCTTTAAAAGGTTAAACACGTTTGTACCTGCCGGTTGGGGGTACGCGTCATGTAGCTTAATGAAAGGATATGACAAATGACAACAACTGCTTTAATTCCTGTCGTTCAGGAAAATTCTCTTGCTCTTTATCTAAAAGAAATTACAAAATTCCCAATGCTAGATCCGGAACGTGAATATATGCTCGCTCGTCGTTATCATGACTATAATGACTTAGAAGCAGCTCATGAACTAACAACTTCACATTTAAGACTTGCTGCAAAAGTTGCTTTAACTTTCCGCCATTATGGATTACCTTTAGCTGATTTAATTTCCGAAGCAAATATTGGCTTAATGCAAGCTATTAAAAAATTTGACCCGGAAAAAGGTTTTCGCTTATCAACCTATGCTATTTGGTGGATTAAAGCTGCAATCTCTGACTTTATTTTAAAATCTTGGTCTCTGGTTAAAATCGGGACGGTCGCAACTCAAAAAAGATTGTTTTACAATCTGGGTAAAATCAAAGCAAAATTAGGTTTATACCACAATACCGCCTTAGATAGCGAAACCGTTCAAAATATCTCAAATCAACTGGGCGTATCTGAACAAGACATATGGGATATGGAACAACGCTTACACGGAGATGCTTCTTTAAATGAAATGACATTCGAAGACTCTGATGTCGAAAGACAAGCTTTATTAACAGATGGCTCTGCCAATGCTGAAGAAGTTCTCATAGAAACACAAGAACGTACAATAAAAAATAAAAAATTAGCTGCTGCAATTGCAACGCTTTCTGAAAGAGAGCAAGAAATTGTTCATGCTCGTTTTTTGACTGATGATCCGATAACTCTGGAAGATTTAGGCAAAAAATTCAATGTCAGTCGTGAACGCATCCGTCAAATTGAAAATAAAGCTTTTCAAAAAATTTCTGCTTTCATGAAGGCTGCTTAGCTTAATATGAATATTTTATGACTTAAAAAGTTATTTTACTGTTTCTTTTTTGAATAGAACAATTCTAAAAGTAGAAAATGTATTATTTTATAGACAAAAAAATAAAAAATATATATTAAAATATATGTATGAAATGTATTGGAGGATTTTTCATGTTTGAATTTATTCGAAAACAATTTTTCATAATATTGTTTCTATTCTTTTCTTTCACCTTTCCTCTTCAAGCTGAAACGATACAAAGAAAAGCTTACAGGGTTTGTCAAGCGAACGAAGAAGCTTACTGGAATGGCTCTTCTGCGGAATGCTGTGATACACGAGGAGGAGAATATCAACTTGTAAAGAACTATATCAATAGTACAGGTGAGATAGTATATGCTTGCTGTAAAATACAAGCAGATTCTACATCTTCTTCTGATTATCAAACACAAACGTTTTCACAATATAGTATAGCAGGTGCTATAGATGGTTCTTGCTGTGGAGGATATACTAGTCAAACAGTTCAATCGGGTGGAACTACAACAAATATTACTTTTTCTAATACTATCCGACAAAATGGTGGAATCTATTATTGCGCAAATAATTCTACCAAAGCAACTCCTATGAGTTCAGATTCTTATTATTATGAAAGTGATCAAAAATTCTGTCATAAATTTGTTGTTGAAGGACAAACAATATACTATGATTGTTATTGCAGTACAGAAGGGGATCCACGTTATGGAAGTAGTTGCTAAACGTTACCGACTCTTATGTGCTTTTGGATTTTGATATAATAATTTTTGAATATAATATCCTTGGAAAAGAGAAAGTCCTATAGCTTGTCCCAATTCGACAGCAACTTTATCATCTATACGGCATAAAACAACACGACTTGGATCATTCTGTTTTAGCGCCTGAATAAATGCTTTATCTTCCGCCAAGCTCACCAAATCTTGATTCCAAATCAATTTAATAAAATCAGCCCCCAATTTTTCTCGGTTCAAAAAAAGAAGAGAATCAGCTGTCACAGTATCGATACAAATACGATAACCTTTATTAGCTGCAAAAGAACGAGCCGCCAAATAAGCTGAAACATCCGTAAAAATATCACTTTGTTTTATCTCTAAAAGAACTGTTTCTTTCAAAGCCGGATTAAGTGTTTCATCAAATTTCTGAAAATCAGGTCCTAAAATAGTTTTGACCGTTAAGTTAAGACTAAAATTTTTATTAAATGAACCCGCGTCATGGTGAATGATACTTTCCAAAACACGACGATCCAATGTTTCCAATAACCGTCCCAACAACCAAGGAGATTCATAAATATCAACATTAGGACACAAAGCTTTACGCAAATCAGACAAAGCAACATATATTTCTTCAAACAACTCTAAAGGAGGTGACTTTCCGACAATCGCACATACCGGTTGTCGACGAGTAATATTAGATAAATCCGCATGTTGCAAAGCTCTTTCCAACTGTCCTAATAAAGCCGGCGTAAAAGGCATGGAATCTGTATGCGTTTGGAAAACTTGTGTCAAAGGAGATGCAGATGTTAAAACTGGCTTTTCCGAAATAACTGTCTGTCCCTTTAAAATATTCATTAACTTATCAAAATCTTGCGTCAGATGGAAAATTGCATAAGTCTCTCCCTCTTTACGCGTTGTGTTTTGCATTCCGGATATAAAACGGATTTTAATTAAAAGTGCTTTTAAATCATCCGGCCTTGTCTCGGAAACGAAAAGAAAAGCCTCCTGTTCTGATAAAAATAAACGGCACAAACGCTCATTTTCAAAAGTTTTTAAGTTATCTACAATAACTTTCAATTTTTCTTCTGTTAAAGCTGAAGAAATTTTATCAAAAAATAATCCTAAAACCCATCCTTTAGGATCATCTTGAAACTTCTCTAAAAATTGAATTAAATCTCCAAGTGTCCCTGACATATCACTTCACCTTAATTTCAAGCGGCGCATCTAAATGCCGCTGATGAACACATTGCTGACGCAATTTGCCGGATAAAACACTTCGGCAAATTAAACATGTTGATAAGCTACATTCTTGTCCGAAAGTGCAACTATTCTTTGCAAGTGCCGCTAAAATTGCATCGATAAAACGACCTTGGAAATAATGCAACCCAACTTTTTTCCCCCATTGTAAAGCGTCTTCCGAACCACATCTGGATAAAATAAGGCCTACTTTCGGATTACTTTTAATAAGAGCATAAAGTTGCCGTTCATACTCTGGTTGCGCCCACTTGGGTGACCAAAATAATTTAATAAAATCAGCTTTCAAACCTAAAACATCCAAATATTGGAAATCTAAAGCCGTAATATTATCTAATGCGACTAAATGACCTTTATCATGCAATATTTTAACAGCCTGATGATAGCCTTTTAAATTAGTAAAAATATCAGATAATTGAAACTCTACGATTAAACGAGTCGGCCAGCTTTTCGCCAGCTTTTCAAAAATAGGTGTTGATAAAGAAGAGATATTTAAATTCAAACTGATTGCTGACGGATAATCATAAAGAGAAACATGGCTCAACGCTCCCAACATCCGTCTGTCTAATGTTTCTGTCAATTGATGGAACAAGGCTTTTTCCGTCAACAAGTCTGTTGAAGGACACAAAGCCTTTTGAAGATTAAGAATAGAGGTATAATATTCATGAAAAAAAACTTTATTTTGTCCCTTTGAAGACAACTTAACGACTGCTTGCCGACGAATAAAATCCAAAGTATCCATGTGTTCCAAAGAGGATAATATTTTTTCTAAAATCTCAGGCGTAAAAGCTTCTACCAGCGACGGCGTTGAAGGTGTCTGAACATTGGTCGATATCTTTTGACGATGAGCTTCAATTAATGCTTTCAGACGATCCATTTCTCTATCTAAAAAGAAAATTTGCTCAAAATCAGAAGGCTTTTGAAGTGAAATTAAAACATCGTCCTGAAAAAGACTTTTAATTTGATATAAAACATCATCTATCGTCTCCAAAGAAGGATGAGCTGTAATCAGTAAGAAATCATGATTACTCAACAAAAAAAGCCGGCTTTGTGCATGATTCAACAAAGGCTCAAACAGCTTAGAAACAATCTCTAATTGCCGATAACCACGATTTTCTGAAGACAATCGGCTCATTGCAACATAAACAGCACAAAAAGAAGACTCCATGCCGCTTAAGCGATCCAAAGTTTCTAATACTTGTTCTTCCGGCGTTTGTTTTTGCATATTGCCTCTTTCTTGGTGACCTTGGCGGGAGTCGAACCCACGACCCCGGGATTAGGAATCCCGTGCTCTATCCTGCTGAGCTACAAGGCCACTTTTTCCCACCGTTTAAAGATACTCAAAAAGATATGCTTTGACAAGTTTTTTTATCCTGTTTATCCTAAAAAACGGAGGCTTAAAATGTATTGTCACGCATCTTGTGTCGATTTAAATGGAAAAGGTATTTTATTATTGGGACCATCCGGTTCAGGTAAGTCAGATGCAGCTTTACGATTGATGGAAATAGGAGCTCAATTGGTTTCTGATGACCAGGTTATTTTAGATAACATGAACGGAGCTTTGGTTGCCTCTCCCCCATCTCAAATACAAGGAATGATGGAAGTCAGAGGAATCGGGCTTATTCATTGCGCTTTTAAACCTCAAACATATCTGACTTTGGCAATTGACTTAACACCCCCCGTTTCTGTTCCTCGAATGCCTGAAATAGGCTATTTTGAAGCTCTAAAAGTGCGCATTCCGCAATTAGTCTTAAATCCGTTTGAAGCGAGTTTTACGGCAAAAGTCAAAGTCGCCTTAGAACAAGATTTTTCCTTTTTCCCTTGAACTTTTCAGAAAAAGTGTTAAAACAAAAAAAGCAAAACGGAAGGATAAGAAGATGATTGGAATTTTGTTGGTGACACATGGCAATTTGGCCAAGGAAATGATTGCTGCAATGGAACATATTGTTGGTCCGCAACAAAATGTTAAAGCTGTGTGCATTGACGCCTGTGAAGATATGGAAATCTGCCGAACACACATTTTAGAAGAAGTTGAAGCTTTGGAAAATGGCGATGGTGTCTGTATCGCAACTGATATGTTCGGAGGAACTCCTTCAAATTTAGCTATTTCCGTTATGAACGGACGGAAAGTTGAAGTCATTGCCGGTTTAAATTTGCCCATGCTCATTAAGCTCGTTCGCGAACGAGATAATGTATCTCTCAAAGAACTTGTCAACTTAGGTGCCGAAGCCGGACGTAAGTACATTAATGTCGCTTCCGAATTATTACTGTAGGTGTCCAAATGTGTGCTGAAGTTTCCGTCATCACCCTGCATATCCAGAATAAAAAGGGGCTCCATGCCAGAGCTGCGTCAGCTTTTGTAAAAGAAGCCGATAAATATCAGGCCGAAATTTGGGTTGAAAAAGATGGACAACGGGTATCCGGTCATTCAATTATGGGATTAATGATGCTGGCGGCGGCTCAAGGAACATCTATTAAGGTTTTAACAAGCGGAATCGATGCCAAAGAGGCTCAAGAAGGTTTAGCGGCTCTTGTTAACGCTAAGTTCTTTGAAGAATAAATTTAAATAATTTTTTCTTTTTATGCTTTAAAAATCCTTTAAAACTCCTTATATTTGGAAAAAGGAGAAAAAATGTTTGAATTTGTCTGGCTCTATGTTCTTTTAATACTACCATTACCATTTGTTGTCGCCTGGCTCATCAAGCCCCTGACAAATGGTGAAGGACAAGATGCTCTCCGAGTTCCTTTTTTCCATGCTTTCAGTGAAACAATGGGACCCGTGTTTCATGTTTCTCCTTTTTTTCTAAAAAGTCTTTTTTTCTTCGCCTGGTGTTTCCTTGTTATTGCAGGAATGCGTCCCGTTTGGTTGGGCGAAGCTCATTATATGCCTTCCGAAGCACGCCAAGTGATGCTCGTCCTTGATATTTCCGGGTCGATGTTAGAAAGAGATTTTATGCTTAATAATAAACGCATGACACGTGTTGAAGCCGTTCGACAAATGGCTGATGACTTTCTTCAAAAAAGAACCGGAGACGCTATCGGCATTATCTTATTCGGAACAGAAGCGTATCAATATGTCCCTTTAACAATGGATATGACAACTGTGCGTACTATGTTAAAAGAAGCAACGGTCGGTCTTGCCGGAGAACAAACAGCGATCGGAGATGCTCTGGGGTTGGCATTAAAAAATATGAAAGATTTACCTCAAGAAGCAAAAGTGATTATTTTTCTATCTGACGGCGTCGCTAATGCAGGTGTCTTACAACCACAAAAGGCTATTGATTTAGCTCAAAGCATGGGAGTGAAAGTATATAGTATCGGGCTTGGACCTGATTTCGTCGGTTCTTTCTTCGGACAACCCATTCCTAATAATTTAGATGAAGAGTTATTAAAAAACATGGCTCAAAAAACCGGAGGCGCTTATTTTAGAGTTCGTTCGACAGAAGAACTCAAACAAGTTTATGACCAAATTAATCGTTTAGAACCCATTGAAATTGAACAGCTTCAAATTCGACCAATTCAAGAATTATTTTGGATACCCTTATTATGTTCTCTTTCTTTATTCTTAATAGGTTTTATCCTGAAAGGACGGGTATCTTGATTTTTTTAAGACCTTGGTTTCTTTTATTGCTGCTTGCACCTATTGTTCTCTTTTGGATACGACGTCATCACCAAAGCGGAGGAACATGGAAAAATGTGTGTGATCCTCATCTTTTACCCTATCTAATCGTGCGCTTCAAAGATAAAAAATGGCACTTGTATACTTGGTTTATGCTCCTTTTATGGGCTTTGGCTGTTCTCTGTGCTGCTGGACCGGCTTTAGAAAAAAAGCCAATTGAGACAGGAATTGCTCGAAAAGGAATTGCTGTTGTCGTAGATATGTCTCCGGCAATGACACCAGAAAAATTATTTCAAGCACGATTAAAACTTTATGATTTGCTACAACTACAAAAAGATGCTGACTTTGGCCTCGTTTTAACAGATGAAAAAGCTTATACGGTTTTACCGATGACTTCTGATAAAAAAATCTTTGAAAATATTCTGCCTTCTTTAACGAAAAAAGTTATGCCGGTTCAAGGAGAAAATCCTTCCATCGGTATCAAACGTGCTGCCTCGCTTCTTAAACAAGCCGGTTTTGAAAAAGGACAAATCCTTCTGTTAACCGGAGGACTTTCTGAGCCCGAAAAACTTATGTCGACTGTTCGTAATACCCCCTATCCGGTTTCTATCTTAGGTTTTGGAAATGAAACAGAACCTAAACCCGTGCAGCTTTCTTCCGGAAAATTTTGGGAAAAAACACCCGGCATACCTGTTTTATCTGGATTAAACAGCAGCTTATTAAAACAAGGGGCTCAATATGAAACAGCTTCTCTCGGAGAACAGGATTTAAAGCGACTTTTGGCAAATGTTCAGTTGGAAAAACAAAAAGCTCCAACGACTTCTTTGAACCTATATCAAGATTTCGGTATTTATGGCCTTATTCTTTTATTGCCATTAACGGCTTTATTATTTCGACACGGGATTCTATTTCTTTTTACTATCTGTTTATTACTTCCCTCGCAAACTTGGGCAAGCCCTTGGAAACGTTCTGAACAAGTTGACTTTGATATTCAACAACAAGCAGTTGACGCTTACCGAGCCGGAGCCTATGACAAAGCTGCTCAACTTTTTAGTCAAGGAATAGGAACAGATGCATTATATAATCTAGGAAATGCTCTTGCTTTCCAAGTAAAAATAGATGAAGCAATTCAAACTTATGAAGCTGTTTTAAAACAAAATCCTCAACATGAAGATGCTGCTTTTAATTTAGATTATCTCAAAAAACAACAACAGCAGGCCCAACAAAATCAGTCGCAAGATTCTCAAACCGACAATCAAAACAATGATGCAGAAAATCAAAAGAATACATCTTCCGATACAACGGAAAATGAACAACAAAGTGCATCCCAAAATGAATCTCCTAACGAAGGAACAGAAAATCAAAAAAATACCTCTTCTGAAACAAACTCTTCCGATAGAGAAAACGAAAGCAATATTCAAGAAAATCAGAAAAACACGGAAAAAGAAGATAATAAGCAATCTGGAAAAAGCAAAGATTCTCAATCTGCTCAAGGAGAAAAGGAAAAACAAGAACAAAAAGTTGAACTTTCTGAAAAAAACGCAGCTCCTTCTTCAGAGCAAAAAGGCCCCACCATCTCCGGAGCTAATCAACAGCAAGAAGAATGGTTGGAACGGATTGATTCTGACCCTGGCCGTCTCCTTCGAATTCGGCTTTTAAGACAATATGAGGCACAAAAATGATAAAAAAACTGTTTTATCTTTCTATCATGTGGGTATGGGCCAACTTGGCTTATGCAACTGTTTCTGCAACATTAAATCGTTCCCAAATAAACGAAGGGCAAAGTGTTGAACTTATTCTTTCTTCTTCAGATAAAAAAACAACAGCGCCTGATTTAAGCTCTCTAAAAGAAAACTTCGAATTAGCCGGTCAAGCAACAAGTCAACGCACCTCTATTATCAACGGTGTTCTTTCCTCTCAATATGAAATGCGCATTAACTTAATTCCGTTAAAGGTAGGAACACTAACTATTCCTTCTCTAAACTGGGAAGGAGAAACGACAAAACCCGTCACTTTAACTGTTGCCTCCGCTTCTTCTGCTATCAAGCAAGAAAACAAAGAAGATGGTTTATTTATTGAAGGCTCTCTTTCAGCCTCAGAAGTCTATGAAAATAGCGAACTCATTTACACCGTACGTCTTTATGATCGAATGGGAATTGTAGATGGCGAGATTTTACCTCCGCAACTTGAAGGAGCAGAAATCCAAGCTATCGGGAATGATCGAGCTTACACGGATGAAAGAAATGGACAAACTTATCAAGTTATTGAAAAACAGTTTGTTATTTTTCCAAAAGAAGCCGGAACAAATTTAAGTGTAAAACCGGCGGCTTTTAGAGGATTTATTTTCTCTCCTCGCACATCCGGAACAGACAGAAGCCTGTTAGACCCTTTTGGTTTTCCCGGAGATATTATCTATCGAGGTTTATCCTCCATGCAAGAAGAAGTTTTTGTTCGTGCCGAGCCTCTTTCTCTGACAGTTTTGCCAAAGCCGCAAGAATTAGTCGGACAATGGTGGCTACCGGCTCGTCATTTAACAATGACAGAAGCCTTTCAACCTAATCGACAAGAAATTCAAGTAGGTGCTCCGTTAACAAGAACAATTCGCATAGAAGCAAAAGGTGTTCTCGGAACACAACTCCCCGATATCACAATGCCAGATGGTCCGAACTTTAAAGTCTATCCAGAAGCTCCTCAAAAAAATAATGCTTATGCGCCAAATGAAGGGCTTATCGGAATTGAAGAACGTTCCTTTGTCATTATTCCTTTAACTGCAGGTTCGATTAATCTGCCTCCAGTTTCTTTAAGTTGGTTTAATGTGACAACAGGAAAACAAGAAACAACAGCTCTTTCTTCAACACAATTTCAAGCATTTGGGAATTCAAATATTGTTCAACCCATTGAAACAATAGAAGCTCCGATACCGGAAATATCTCCCTCCCCTTATGCGGAAGAAAATGCTTGGTTGTTCTTCTTAGGTGGTTTATGCATCGGTTTAGCCGGAACATTTTTATTGTTCTTCTTCTTAATGCATCAAAAAAGACACAAGAAAAAACATTTACCCGACTTATATCCTAAAAGGTAAAAAAACTTTGTAACTATAATAAAAATTATAACGCTTTTTAACGTCATTATAAAATATAATTGATATAAAAAAATATATCAATAACTTTCAATTTTTAAAATATTTTCCTTATTTATACGCACAACAATCATTTCCTTTATATGTCCATTTATCAACCTTACCATCTTTAATCATATATTGTGTTGTACACCAACTTGTAAAACATCCATATTGAGTACAATAGGTGTCACTTATTTTATATTCTAACGATCTCTTTTCTGGAGTATCATATACAGATGTTGGGTTTCCAATTTCTTCTATTAATGTATTTTCATCCATATTTAATCTTGAATTTAATATTTGCTGATAATTTTTTTCTGTACAACACCCAGACATAAACATTATTAAAAGAAATAATAATACTTTCATTCTACAAATTCCTTATTTCTTATTCCAAATATATTATTGAACAATAACAAAATCAACTAAAAAACAATAACAATAAATTAATAATAATCATCTAAAAAGTAAAAATATCTTTCCTTATCGAACCATGAATACTACAATTTCACCAATTGTAATAATACTTTGAAAAATAATACTTAACAAAATCTCAAATGACAAACCGCTTGCCCTTTTAATAAAATAACCGTAAAATGAACGAGCAAACAGGAAAGGAACAATGATGCGAAAAAAAACAAATAAATGGGAAATCAAAGAAGAAACCTTTTTAGCTAAATTATCAGCTTTTTGGGATCTTTTATTAGTCGGAGTTGTCATTGCTCTTATCTACCTAAACCAAGATATCAATTATGATGATTTCTCTAATAACTTACTAATGGCTTTTGGCTCTGTTGCTATTCTTTATATTGTATATCGGATGATTAAACGTTTTTCTCGACTTTTGGATGAACCTGGTTTTGATTATGAAGGAAATATTGTTTCTCATCGAGAAAATTGGCTATTAAAGTATATAATTATGCCTTTGTTTTTCTTCTGTGCTTTTATGATTTTAGTCAGTTTATTTCATATCCAATCACCTTTTATTTCTCAGCTAAATGAGGGAGTTGCTATTACCGGTTTAGTTATTTCAACTCGAAATTTGATTTTAGCTGGTTTTGTTTTTATCGCTATTATGCTTGTCACCCGTTTTTTACAACGTGTCACTTTATCCAAGCTTAAAGAACATGTTGAATTAGGAATCACTTTTAAAAACTCACTTCTTGGCGGAATGGGCTATTTGGGCATCATCTTAGCCTTTTGCGGTCTATTTGCTTTCTTGGGAGCGAACATATTGCCCATCATTCTATTATGTGCTGCTCTTTTAATCGGTATCGCTTTTGGTTTCAAAGATATGTTTCAGAACTTCGTTGCTGGGTTGATCATTTTAATGGAGCGTCCTATTAAAATTGGAGACTGGATTATCGTAGAGGAAACAGAGGGATTTGTTCGTAAAATTAACCTCTGCTCTACAGAAATCGAAACCTTTGATAAAGCTTCTGTTTTACTTCCGAATACTGATATTACTCAAAAGAAAATCATCAACTGGACACATGTCGATACAATCGGTCGAACAGAAGTCAAAATTTCAGTTGCTTATGGAACAAATATTGAAAAAGTGCGTAGCCTTTTATTGAAAATTGCCCAAAATCATCCCAGCGTTTTGGATGATCCTATTCCTTCTGTCATTATTACAGATATTGCAAATGGGCATGTAGAAATGGAATTACGTTGTTTTATCCCTAATAAAGTTCAAATCTTTTCAATAGCCAATACACTTCGAGAAGAAATTTACGAAGCCTTACAAAAAGCAAAAATAAAAAACTAATTCTTTGCTTTACAATCAAAAAAAGCCGTCGATGGCCAAAAAAGAGTACAGTTAAAATACGCATCTGCTGAACGAACGGCTTTATGGTTTGTCGCTGCACAAGCCTCATCGGCTATCTTTTGTAACTCTTCCGGCTCCGTAAAAAAGCCATTATAACAAATTGCTATTCGATTAGGACGAGACTGTCCGACATTTCCGATTTTACCAGCCTCTCGCCGACTATCAATAAACGGCGTACATCCAACAATCCACAAGATTCCCAAAAAAAGATAAAAATACTTCATAAGACTAGACAACTCCTACATATTTATGTCATGATATCAGAAGCTTCTTTCTTTATAACCTAAAATAAGTATCAAGGGAAGGTTTATATGGAAAAAAAATATCGTTTAATTACACGAAATGATTTCGATGGATTAGCATGTGCCATTCTATTAAAAAAACTGGACTTAATAGAAGACATCTTATTCGTTCACCCTCGAGATATGCAACATGGCCGTGTTCCCGTAACAATACAAGATATTTCCGTAAATTTACCTTATGTAACCGGTATCTATATGGCTTTTGATCATCACGAAAGTGAAACAAAACGAATCGGTGACACTCGTAAAAACTTTATTTGCGATAGTAAGTCGCCTTCAGCTGCCCGTGTTATTTATGATTATTTTCATTTAGATGAAAAATTCCCCGGTGAGTTTGAAGAATTGTTGGCCGCCGTTGATAAGGCAGATACCGCAGATTTTACGAAAGAAGAAATTTTATCACCAACCGGCTGGGTTCTTTTCAACTTTATCATAGATCCTAAAACAGGTTTTTATCGTTTCCATGATTTTCAAAAAAATCATAATGAATTAGTATCCTATTTAATTGACAATTGGGAAGGAAAATCAATAGATGAAATACTCAACCTTCCTGACATGCAAGAACGAATTCATTTCTATGAAACCTATCGTCAACATTTTATTGATCAAATCAATCGATGTGCATTTGTATGTCAAAACTTAGTCACTGTTGATTTAAGAGATGAAGAAATTTTATATCCTGGTAATCGATTTATGGTATATGCTCTTTATCCTCATTGTGATTTATCACTTCTTATTCAAAAAGACACACAAAGTGATCGCATTACATTCTCGGCTGGAAAATCTATTTTAAAAACAACTTGCCCTTTGGATGTCGGAGAACTAATGCTAAAATATCATGGCGGAGGACATGCAGGTGCAGGGACTTGCCAAAGTGCAGATTTTGATGTAGAAAAAATAAAGACAGATTTAATCGCCGATATTTTATTAGGCTATCAGGAAAGCAAAAATGAAAACACACATGGACATTCACGAGTATCAAGCAAAAAAAATATTTCGCCATGTGGGAATCCCCATTCTTAAAGGGGGTGTCGCCTATACAGGCGCAGAAGCTGTTCGTGTAGCGAATAAGTTTGAAACACCTAATGGCTGGGTTGTCAAAGCACAAATTTATACGCCAATGCGTGGTCAAGGTTTTTTTCGTGAAAAAGAAGCTGGCTCTAAAAGTGGTATCCGTTATGCCAAAACACGTAAAGCTGTTCAAAAAGAAACAGAGGCCATGTTAGGAAAGCATTTAATTACACCTTTAACAAGTATCGGCGGCCAAGAAGTTAAAAAAGTTTACATTGAAGAAAAAGTGAATATTAGTGAAACTTATGCCTTAGAAATTTATATTGATTTTTCAGCAGAAAAAGTTTTTGTAACGGCACAAAATACAACACCTGGTATCAAAGCTCGGTCAATTAAGCAGGAATTGGATTTACAGAAAAATCTAACACCTTCTCGCGCAACCAAAATAGCCACAAGAATTGGCATGAAAAGAGGACACATCAAAAAGACTGCTAAAATCCTTCAAGCTATGTATGAAATCTTTAAAAATTATGCCGCTTTTCGTGTTGAAATCAATCCCTTAGTCATTACGTCAACAAACAGCTTAGTTGCCTTAGACGGAAAAATAGTATTTGATCCAGATGCAGTTGGAAATTATAAAGAAATTGCAGAAATGCATGATCGAGAAGATGAAAGTTTAAATGAAATCAAAGCGCGCTTAAATAATTTTCGTTATGTTAAGTTGAATGGTAATATTGGTTGTATTACAAATGGTTCAGGCTTATCGATGGCCACATTAGATTTACTTCATGCTTACGGAGGAACACCATCCTGTATTTTAGACTTAGGAGGAGAACCTACAAAAGAGATTGTATCAAATGCCTTAAAAACGATTTTATCCGAACCAGATATTGAGGGCGTTTTAATTAACATTTTTGGTGGCAGCGCAAGATGTGATATTGTTGCAGAAGGCTTAGTTGCTGCTGCTAAAGAAATCAGTGACGGAATTCCAATTGTTGTTCGAATAGAAGGGACAAATGATCAAATAGGCTGTCGCATTCTGTTTGAATCAGGATTACCTTTTATTGTAAAACAAAGCATGGATGATGCTGTTCGAACAATTATTCAATCGGTGCAGGAGATTATGTAATGAGCATTATTGCAAATCAAAAGACAAAAGTCATCTGCCAAGGTATTTTAACACCTCAAGGGTTACATCATACAGAACAAGCTTTAGCTTATGGGACGAATATTATTGCAGGAATTGCGACAGGACGTGGTGGTGAGGAAATTTTAAAAGTTCCGTTATTCAACTCTTTAACGGAAGCTGTTTTTTATCAAAAACCTGATGTCAGTGTCATTTATGCTTCTCCCTCGCAGGCTCCTGTTGAAATTAAAGCAGCTATCGAAGCAGAAATTCCATGGATTATCTGCACAACGGAACGTATCCCTGTCCATGAAATTTTAAAAATCAAAAGCATATTAAAAAAATCTAAAAGCCGTCTCATTGGCCCCGCTGCTCCGGGCATTATCACTGCCGGAGAATGCAAATTAGGTACAATGCCTGCTCACTTGTTTGAAACAGGTTCTGTCGGAATCATGTCTCGTTCAAGTTCTGTTATGTATGAAGCTTTACAACAGCTCAAGAAAAAAGGTCTCGGCGTCTCCACTTGTGTTGCTTTAGGAGCTTACCCTATTTTAGGAACAAGCTTCGTTGATATCATGGAACTATTTGGTCGAGATAAGAAAACAAAAGCGGTTCTTCTTATCGGAGAAATCGGCGGGATGTTTGAGCAAAATCTTGCAGCTTATTATGCAAAATTAAAACGACGCAAGCCGTTGATTAGTTATGTTGCCGGTTCTTTCGTACCCGAAAAAACATATATGGGCAATATTGGTGCTATTGTTTTATCTGAAGAGGAAAAAACCTCTTATAAAAACAAAGTTCTGCGAGAAGCCGGCTCCGTCATCATCAACAGTCCCAATCGAATCGGTGACGTTGTCTTCAAAACCCTTTCAAAAATAGGATAACATATGACAGATTTAATGCTTTTAAACTTGATTTATACACGTATCAGCCATGATTTATCTAATTTAGCCGGTGCACTTTACAACGGAACGGAGCTTTTAGCCGAGGACCCTCTTGGCGTCAAAGAAACTTCTGCTCTTTTAACACAAAGTTCAACAGCATTAATGTATCGATTGCAATTTTTCCGACAAACTTTTGGAATGCCAATTGAAAGTACCGAAGATAAAACTGCCCAATATCTTTCTACACTTTCTGTTTCTATTGAATGGAAAGATTGCTGTGAAAACGCTTTAGAGCGAGCTATTGTTATGGTATTAGCAGATCAACTAACTCGAGGCGGAAAAATTATAAAAAACGAACAAACATTCCATGCAATCGGAGAAAAACTAAAAGAAAACACTTACTTGTCAGAAAGACTTATCGGAAACGAAAAAAATGCGAAACCCGAAGAAGCTCCAGCATTAATGGCTGCTCACTTAGCCGCTACCCTAGGAAAAAAATTAACTTTACAACAAGACCAACAGGAACTAAGAATTAAAATTGAAAATCTTTAAAGCTTTTTGTTGTTTTTTTTCAAACTTTATGACATCTTAAAAGAAAAGAGGTTCGAGATGAAAACGGCATTAATTGTTTTAGATTCAAAAGCGATGACATTTATTCTACAAAAAATGTTGGAAGATTTAGGCTTTTCCGTTTTTGTCCGTTCTGATTTAGAAACAGCTCATGATTTATTAGGACAAGAAAATTCTCCGGATGTTGTTTTCTTAGACAAAACCATTCATGAAGAACCTACAGCTTCCTTAATACAGACATTTCCAAATATAAAATTTATTTATGTTTCAAAAGAAACGGCTCCGGAACAAATTCAAGCTGCTTTAGATTTGGGAGCAACTGAATATATTATGAAACCATTTGATCATGATATTTTACAAAGTAAACTTTCTTTGGTGGGGCTCTTATGACACCAAATGATTTTAAATTTATCGCAGAACTATTAAAAGAAAAATCCGGTTTTTCTTTAACCGCAAATCAAATTTATCTATTAGAGAGTAGATTAGGTCCGATTTTAAGACAAAATAATTTAATCAGCTTGGAAGATTTAATTAACTCTTTAAGGCTTAATAATGTAGAACTACGGGATTCTGTTATAGAAGCCGTAAGTATTAATAATACTCGCTTCTTTCGAAATAAGTATGTTTTTACTGCGATTGAAGGTTTTGTAAAAGCTTGCTTAGAAGAAAAACCGCTCACGAAAAAAATCAAGATTCTCTCTGCCGGATGTGCCAGCGGACAAGAACCTGTTTCTATCGCCATTTTATTACAAGAAATGAATTTGCCAAGTGATGTCAAAATAGATGTTTATGCATTGGATATGTCTAAACAAATTATTGCACGAGCAAAACAAGGAACTTATACTCATTATGAGGTTCAGAAGGGATTGTCCATTCAATCACTGCTTAAATATTTTATACAACAAGAAGAAGCTTGGAAATTAAAACCTGAGATTTTAAAAAACATTCATTATCAAGTTCACAATATGATGAAACCTTTATATGAAAAAAATTTTGATGTTGTTTTATGTCGCAATATGCTCTCTTATATGACAGAGACGGCTCAAAAAACCGCAATTTCACATATTGAAAATAGCTTGGAAGAAGGAGGATTATTGATTATTGGAGCTTCTGAAACTTTACATGACAATCCTAATTTTGAAAAAATTCCGGGACAACTCGGATGTTATCGTTTTATCGGAACTCCATCAATGCCGCAAAAAGAACAAAATACAGCTTGGACTTTAATCAAAAAGCCGCTTTTTAAACCAGCTGTTCCCAACAGAAAAATACCTTAACAAAAAAACACCTATAAAGTGTATCATTCAAAAAAATATAATCAAAAGGTTGTAATATTATGATAAGCATCTTATAATAAGTGTATATTACGAGTCGTCATGTTAATAAAGGAGGATTTTTTATGAAAATATGTAAAAACGTGCTAGTAAATGAACGACGGACCAGTATGCGCTTAGATAAAGAAACATGTACCGCTTTATCTGATATCTGTCTGAGAGAAAAGATAACATTAAGTAAACTCTGCTCACAGATTGATAGCTGTCGAGGAAAAGCTTCTTTAAGTTCTTCTGTTCGCCTATTTGTTTTAATCTACTATCAAAAAATGTTGAGTAGCTTTGAAAAAAAGATTGGCATTGAACAAAAAGAAAATATTAGCCCTCGTATTACAACAATTTTATCTTCTATTCAGAAATAATTTTTTGTTTTATAAAAAAAAGCCGCTATTTTGCGGCTTTTAATATCAAAAAGATCTTCTTTGCTCATCTGTTTTCTTTGAAATCAGTTTTTTCTCAGAAGAAGCTTTTTTTTGTTTTTTCTCAATACATTTTAATAAAGAAGTATTCTTTTCCGGACAATTTTTTTGTAAAATTTCCGTAAAATTTTGTCCCCAAATGTTCACAATTTTCTTTTTCATAAAATCTGCATACATATTCTCTTCCTTTTTTAAAAAAAAACGCCCCTAAAAATGAGCGTTTCTTTTTTAGTTATTTTTTTTAGTACCGAATCCAGCAAAACGTTTATTAAACTTTGCTAATTGTCCACCAGTATCAATTAAACGATGCACACCTGTCCAAGCTGGATGTGCCAGCGGATCAATATCCAGACGAATAGTATCTCCGGCTTTACCGGCAGTCGTTCTGGTTTTAAATTCGTCCCCATTTGTCATCACGACAGTGACCTCATGGTAGTCTGGATGAATATCTTTTTTCATTTACTTTACTCCACTTTAAAATTCGAAGGTCTTTATACATGATTCTTTTTAAAAAATCAAGTCTTTTTTATTTTAAGAAAATTTCAACCCGATGCGGTGTAATAACAGGGTTAACCCGTTGATTAACAGCCCTATATACTTTTACTATGGGATTAATATCATTAATTGTTTGTTGAACAGTTCCTAATCTACCTAAAGGTAAATCAGGAGACATATCTGGTATAGAATAAGAATACAAATAAATTTCTGCATTTTGTTGCGCAGCTTGAGAAACGACAGATTGTAATGTACCAATATCCTCTTTTTTTAAAGACCATTGATCAGCTGGGAAATAAATCGTTGCCACTTTTCTTAAAGAAGCTGGTGCATCGTTTTGGAAAGGTGCATCCGCAGTACCAGCGCCACCGGCTCCATTGGCCTGTAAATAAGGCAAAAAAGGAATTTTACGAACATTTTGTGCTTGAACTGTTACACTAAAGAACAAAAGCAGAAAGCCATAAAAAATCTTTTTCATACATTCTATCCTTTCTTTAACAACTCCTTTTGAATAGTCGTAAAGAGCGATAAATTACTTGCGATAACATATTCTCCGCTGGTTAATTCCATAAGACCTGTTTTCCCGGAAACTGTTGCTATTGTCCCCCCGGCCTCACGAATAAATAAACTTGCTGCGGCAATATCCCATACGGGTGCTTTTTTAATAATAAAAGCATCTAATTTCCCTGCGCTGACTTCAGAGAGCTGAAGTGTTGCCGCACCGGAAAAACGAAATCCTGCAATACGACCAGAAAGCTTTTGCAACGCATCTGTCTGAGCACGTCCAACGGAACCGATAAGGCATTCTGATAAATTTATTCGTCCCGAAACACGAAGACGCTTGCATCCAGACGGCGTCATCAAAAAAGCTCCCTGTCCTTTTTCAGCATAATACAATTCATTGCTTATAGGATTAAAAACAACTGCAGCAGTAATTGTATCTTGATATTTAAGTGCGACGGAAATTGCAAAATACGGAAGAGCATGGATAAAATTTGTTGTCCCATCAATTGGATCAATAATCCAAGTAAAAGGTGAATCATTTTTAGGAGCGATAGGACCTTTTTCCTCAGAAACGAAACCATAATCCGGTCTATCTTCCGATAACGAGTCGATTAAGATTTGCTCGACCTGAAGATCCGCATTTGAGACAAAATCTCCCGGTCCTTTACGAGTCACCTGTAACTCACCCAACTCTCCAAAATCACGTATCAAAGAACGACCAGCCTTTTGAACCGCTTTAATCATTACGTTCAAAATAGCTGACAGAGATGAAAGACGTTGACGTTCTCTCGTCTCTGCCCGTTCCAATCGTTCTCTGCGACGTTGTATTGGATCAATTTTGCGTTTTTCCGTCGTGAAAGCCATTATTTTGCTCTTTCAACATAAGAGTTATCAGCTGTTGCCACAACAATTTTTTCTCCGGCACTGACAAAAGGAGGTATTGTTGTTTTAATACCATTTTCCAATACTGCCGGTTTATAAGAAGATGTGGCTGTTTGGTTTTTAATAGCTGGTTCTGTCTCCGCAACCGTCAAAATAACATGAGGCGGTAAATTTACAGAAATAGGTTTTCCTTCAATGAAGTTCACCGTAACAGGCATATTGTCTTGTAAATACAACGCTGAATCACCCATTAAATCTTCAGGAATTTCAAACTGATCATAATTTTCCGAATTCATAAAAATCAGGTTTTTTCCTTCTTTATACAAATATTGACAATCATGTTCTTCATTCATTAATTTTTCGACTGTATCAGCTGTCCGCCAACGTTCTTCTGTTTTAATACCATTTGAAACATCACGCATTTCAACTTGAATAAATGCGCCACCTTTACCTGGTTGAATTAAGTTAATTTTTGTAACAAACCATTGTTTGTTGTTATGTTCAATCACCCAACCTGGGCGAATTTGATTTGCTTGTGCTTTCATTTTATGCTACCTCTATCAATAAATTCGCTTGGAATATAACATATTTTTTAATGAAAGGCAAGATGAAGATGCAAGTTAAGACAGAAAAAAGCTGGTGGAACCCAGAAGAATATCTGCGTAACATGCCTCTGAGAGAGGCTCGATTACAAACAATTCGCCAAATTCGTTGTTTTTTTGAAAAACAAGATTTCCTGGAAGTGGATACACCTGCTCTACAAGTTTCCCCGGGGCTAGAAGTTCATTTAAAGGCCTTCAAAACGGAATTAGATGAACCTTTCGAGCAAGGGAAGCAAATACGTTACCTACACACCTCTCCGGAATTCACAATGAAGAAATTACTCACTGCCGGATTACAGCGCATTTTTCAAATAGCTCATGTTTATCGAAACGAAGAACGTGGGAAAACTCATCATCCAGAGTTTACAATGCTGGAATGGTATCGCGCCGGCTCGACCTATGAAGCGATGATGCAAGATACTGAGAATTTAGTTAAAGAGTGTGCAAAAGCTCTTAATGTTTCAACGCTTAGCTTTAATGGTCGAACATCAAATCCTTTCTCTGCTTGGAAAAGATTAACAGTTCAAGAAGCCTTCTTACAATATACTGGCATTGACATCTTAGCCACCCTTCCTGAAAAAGCCTCTATGGAACCGAACCCAGAACTTTTACGAAAAGAAGCCCAAAAAAATGATATTATAACCTCTGAAACTGATCGTTGGGAAGATATTTTCTTTCGTATTATGTTAGAAAAAATTGAACCCCATTTAGGAGATGAAGTGCCTGTGATTTTATATGAATATCCGACTTGTCTTGGGGCTTTGGCTCGAAAAAAGCCAACAGATGAACGAGTTGTCGAACGCTTTGAAGCTTACGTCTGTGGCGTAGAATTATGCAATGCTTTTTCCGAATTAACGGATCCAGTTGAACAGGAAATCCGATTTAACTATGACATGTCCATGAAAGAAAAATTATATGGTGAACGCTATCCGATAGATAGAGATTTCTTATCAGCCCTTAGATATGGCATGCCGGAAGCAGCGGGGAATGCTGTCGGCGTTGATCGACTTGTCATGTTGTTAACCGGAGCAAGCAAAATCGAAGATGTTTTATGGGCTCCGGTTCAATAAACTCTGGTCAAATTTATGCCAAAGCGCCATGACAGTGTTTAAACTTTTTACCACTCCCGCAAGGACATAAATCATTGCGACCAATTTTTGATAAATCGACTTCTTTGCCTTCCGGTGTTTTCAAAGGTTCAGGCGGTGCTATTGTCAGCTGAGCATGAGACAATACAACAGTCACCTGCTCTCTGACACGTCCCAACATCGTGTCAAACAGAATAAATGCTTCACGTTTATACTCGTTCAACGGATCTCGCTGTCCATATGCTCGCCAACCAATAGCCTTTTTTAAAAAGTCTAAAGATTGTAAATGCTCTTTCCACATCTGATCTAAGGTTTGAAGCAATATACTCTTTTCTAAATTGCGAACTAACTGAAGATCAAAATCCTTATGCTTTTTCTCAGAAATTTCATCTGAAACCTGAGCTGCGCGTTCTGCAACTGCCTCACTTGACAAGCCATCTTTAACCCACTCTTGTACTGGCAAATCAACGGCCAACAAACGACGGAATTCTTGACGCAATCCATCTAAATCCCACTCATCCGGATGTTGTTTTGGCGGCATATAAACATCCATTGTTTGAGCAATCATCTCATTTCGCATTTCTTTACAAGTAGCCGACACATCAGAAGCCTGCATCAATTCGCGACGTTGCTCGTAAATCACATGACGTTGATCATTCATAACATCATCATATTTTAACAGGTTTTTACGCGCATCAAAATGCATTTGCTCGACTTTTTCTTGCGCTTTTTGAATCGCTTTAGAAATCCAAGGATGAGAAATAACTTCTCCTTCCGGGATACGGAATGTCCTTAAAATTCCCTTTAATCTTTCCGAACCAAATATACGCATCAAATCATCTTCCAAAGACACATAAAATTTAGAACGACCTGGATCTCCTTGTCGACCAGAACGTCCACGCAACTGATTATCAATTCGACGATTTTCATGTCGTTCGGTTCCGATGACATAAAGTCCACCCGCTTCTATGGCTGTTTTTTGTCCTTCTTCAATTTCGGTTTTTACTCGTTCAATAATCTGTTGCCGCTCTTTTTCATCTTCAACATCTTTAAGTTCTTCTCGAAGGCGCATCTCCAAGTTTCCTCCGAGCTTAATATCTGTTCCTCGACCAGCCATATTTGTTGCAATCGTCACTGCTCCCGGAGCGCCGGCTTGAGCTACAATAAGAGCCTCACGTTCGTGATTCTTAGCATTTAAAACTTCAAATCGAATATTCGTTTTCTTTTGAAGTAAATCTGCTAAAACTTCTGATTTTTCGATTGAAGTTGTCCCGACTAATATCGGCTGCTTCTTTGCATGTGCGGCTTCAATTTCTTTTACAATAGCATTTAATTTTTCTTTTTCAGTCGCATAAATCTCATCTTGACAATCTTCTCGAGCCACTGGTTGATTTGTTGGGATTTCTATAACTTGCAAACCATATGTGCTATCAAACTCACCCGATTCCGTCATCGCCGTCCCAGTCATACCAGACAATTTCGGATACATACGGAAATAATTTTGGAATGTAATAGAAGCTAAAGTTTGATTTTCCGGTTGTATTGTCACATTCTCCTTAGCCTCCAACGCTTGATGCAATCCATCCGAATAACGACGCCCTGCCATCATACGACCGGTAAATTCATCAATAATCACAACCTTGTCATCCCGAACGATATAATCCACATCGCGTGTAAACATTTTATGAGCTCGCAACGCTTGCTCTACATAATGCACCAAAGAAGCATTTTCTAAATCATACAAACTGCCCGTTGGCATCAACCCGGCATCCCGCAACCAAGCTTCGACTGCGTCATTTCCTGCCTCTGTTAAAGCAATTTGACGATTCTTCTCATCTTTTTCATAATGCTCCGGCTTTAAATTATACATTATTTTATCGACAGCTTTATATTTCTCGGAAGAATCCTCTGCTGGGCCGGAAATAATCAAAGGCGTCCGAGCCTCATCAATTAAAATGCTATCGACCTCATCCACAATTGCAAAAGAAAAAGGACGCTGCACCATATCTTCTATCCGATAACGCATATTATCCCGAAGATAGTCAAACCCAAATTCATTATTCGTTCCATAAGTGACATCTGCTGCATAAGCTGCTTTTCGTCCTTCTGTATCTAAATCATGATAAACACAGCCAACTGTCAAGCCCAAAAAGCGATAAATTTGTCCCATCCATTCCGCATCTCGACGAGCCAAATAATCATTGACCGTCACGACATGAACACCTTTACCATTAAGTGCATTCAAGTAAACAGCCAAAGTCGCAACCAAAGTTTTACCTTCTCCGGTTTTCATTTCAGCTATCTGACCACGATGCAGGACTATACCACCGATCAACTGAACATCAAAATGGCGTTGTCCTAAAGTTCTTTTAGCTGCCTCACGCACCGTCGCAAAAGCTTCAACTAATAAGTCATCCAAGGTTTCGCCTTTACTTAAGCGCTCCTTAAACCAAGCTGTCCGCGCTTTGAGTTCTTCATCTGAGAGTTGTGATAATTCTGGCTCTAACGCATTGATTTGTTCAACTGTTTTTTGTAGCTTTTTAATGTATCTTTGGTTGGCTGTACCAAGCAGTTTTTTGAGTAACACTTTAATTAACCTTTCTCTATAAAATATTATTCTTTAGAGATAGAAGTTTTATCTCCAAAAGTCAAGAAAAGACCTCAAAAAAAGAAAAATTAAATGAATACGCTCTTATTTTTACACGCTGACTTATAAAAAAGGGAAGAGTCTTTTCAACAAAGGAAGCTTACGACCAGAAACAATATCATACTTTTCTGGCATAAGCACTTTTACATTCACTAATAAGTCTTCATAAGAATTCGTTGAATGCATCAAATTAAAAGGTGTCATTTGAGGGTTACCTTCGACATATTGAGCACGCAACTCCTTTTTTATCCGCGTCGTTTGATTAATGGCATTTTCTCCATAAAGCAAATAAACATCCGTCGGATGTGATAAATAAGTATAAATAAAAATACGTTGCCATGCTTCCGGCATTTTGTTCAAAGCTGGTAGATATGTTCGCATCATTGATTCCGTTAACCACATCCGTTTATGATACTTGACCTTTAAAGCTGATTTTTTACATGTATTTAAAATCAGCTTTTTAAAACCACCCCGATAAACATCAGGCTTCAGAGAAATCAAACTATATTCTTTAGACATTAAGCAACTCTTTTCTTTAACAGAGAACGTTTATCCAAAGACAATAATCGTAAAGCATAATCTTGAACAGATAAATCACCATGAAAATCCGCATGATCATGATTGATATCTGCCGGTTGTTCTAACAAGCGCAAACCATCTATCCATTCTTTAGATAACAAAGGAAAATCACGATAAGATAAAATAGGTTCATGATTTTTAACAAATCTCATATCTTTAATTGTATACATATTGTTTAACCGACAAGATGTTAAGATCCCATTTGTAAAACAATTTAAATGCTTACTTGTTATCACATTATAGTATTTTACTTTTTCTCGAATGATTTCTTTACGAACAAGTTTAACTTCCTTTCCGAAGATGTTAAAAGTTGTTGTTCCCAACGGTGTATCTTCCGTCATCGGATAAGTAAAAGCACTGGCTTCTTTATTAAAAATACGATGCTGATTGATTGTCTTAAGCTCTGAACCATCATCGAAACAAAGCAAATTATAAGCATCAGCTTCTTGTTCCATTTTGATCCACAAAGGATAGGCTTCTGCGAAACAACCCTTATCAAAATCCCAGACTTTTAACAAATCCGCATAATCAATCTCTTCTATACTTTTCAAACTTCCGTCTGCCAGAGCCACCTGTGTTCCAGCCGCGCAACACCACCAGCAACCTTCTTTGCCAATTGTACCAGAAGGAATAGAATCTAAATTATCAAATGTAAAACGGCACTTTCCTTCAGCGGTACACCTACCGAGCTTACCTTTCCAGCTATTGCAGAAATCTCCTTCTTGAGAACAATCACTATAAAATGCCCCACTATCACACCAACAAGATCCGTTTTCACAAGTATAACCCGTTGTTTCTGACTTACCTTGATCACCAGGTCCAGGAGGAACCGTACATCCTGACAAGCAAGCCTTTGTACACGTACCATAGGTTGTTCCACAAAATTCATCTAAACATACACAAGTTCCGCTTGAAGAACTCGCCACATCACATCCACTGATAACACAAGGAGAACATGTCCCTGAACCATTACACAATCCAGTATCATTGTCACACGGTGTCGTTGTAGAAGCATATGTATAAACAGCTGTTCCGTTTTGATTGGTGCAAGCGGTCACACATTCAGTCGGAACAAAATTATAACAAGGATTGACAATACATTGCCCGTTACTGCCACAAACTTCATTTGCCGCACATGTCACTTTCTCTGTCACGATACATCCATTACTGTCTGTTGTTTCAGAAAGACAGCTTGTTGATGTCGGCGGAGGACAAGCTTCACATTGTCCATCACTTCCACATACAGGCTTTGTCCCAGAACAGGAAATTTTTTCCTTATCAGGACACCCATTTATATATGTCGGTGTTAAACATGTCGTTCCTGTCGGCGGAATACAATCACATCCATTTAAAGACGAATTGACTGTCTGATTATCCGCACACGGATGTGCTCCGGTTGAAGAACAATAACAATTAGGTGTATCTCGGCACAATCCATTAATAATTGCTTCCTCTTGCATACAACCATCCGATCCCATTACCAATCGCGTACAATCTCCCGCAGAAACATCCGGACAAGTCGGTTCTCCCGGATCTGGTTCTGGGTCAGGATCTGGCGTCGGAGTAAAAGAAGAATTTAGCCATTTATCATAAGCAAAAGAAAAAACTAAGTTTTGCTCTCCTTCCAAACATGTCTCACTTCCATCCGTTAAAGTCACTGTTTTTAGTGGATAAGAAACATCTTTCATCAATTGAAGACAAACTTTTTCAGGAATATCCTGAACAGTTACATCAATACTACCTTTTTTTTGCTCTACACTGAATGTCTTTCCCGATTGAGGTTTAAAACTGGAGGGAATCGTTTCTGACTTTGTATCCAATAGCAAAAGCGACAATAGTTTTGCATCTTCTAAAACAGCATTGGCTCGTTGTTTATTCATAACCGTCGAATACCCCACCAATCCTCCGACAGTCACGACTCCTGTAATTGACAAAACACCTATCATCTCTAACATTGTTCGACCAGATACACCGGCATACAGCTCTTGCTTGGTTAAATGGCGAATAGTAAACTTTTCTTCTGACATAATTCCCCCTTATTTTAATTTTTCAGCTATTTTTAGAGCATCGACAGAAGCACTGGCATTAGGATAGCTTGATAAAATAGATGATTGAGAACGAATGGCGTCCCTGACATGAGCATCTCTGCGGATAATTCCGGCCAAATCCGGTGAAATTTTTAAAAATCCCTGACAGGCTTTTAAAAGTGTCGCATAAGTCCGCTCACCTTCTCGCAGATTATTAACGGCATTCACAACAATGCGAATATCTACATTTGGATTTTCCGTCGAAATAATTTTAATAAAAGCATAAGCGTCTGTTAAAGAAGTCGGTTCATCTGAACAAACGACTAAAAGCGTTCCTGCATTTTGAGCAAACAATCTGACAGCTTTTTCAACTCCGGCACCTAAATCAATAACAACCTTATCATACTGTGAGGCTAATAACTGTAAATCATCAAAAATCATTTGCAGCCGTGAAAGAGGAATATTAGCAAGACTTCCGGAACCTGAACGCCCTGCGATTACATCAAATCCTAATTCTGATTTCATAACCGCTTGCGTTAATGGCACTCGCCCCGTAATAACAGAACCTAAGTCATATTCCGCGACAAGTCCCAACTGAATATCTACATTTGCAAGACCTAAATCACCATCGAATAAAAGCGTTTTATCCCCTGCTTTGGCTAAAGCATGTGCTAATGTAATTGATAACCATGTCTTTCCAACACCTCCTTTTCCGGAAGCAACCGCAATCATGTTGCGCCCTTTAATAGCTCCTGCAGGACGCGGTGCCATTTGCAGAGTTTCCGGTAAAGTCAAAATGCGTGAAATATTCATGATAACCCCTCTTCCTTCAATAAAATCAATTCCGCCAAAGCCTTTGGTGTTAAAGGACACAAACCTTCAGAAACATGAGGACTAATGCCAACATCTGACAAACTCAGTCCGTTATTTTGAGCAGCAAATAATAAACTGCCAATCCGACGAGACAAATCTAACCTAGTTGCCAAAATGCGTTTACAACCAAGCATTAAAAAGGCTTCTGCAATCTCTGCCGTTTCAAAAGCATCTCCACCGGCAGAAAGAACCAAAATCGGCTCTAAGCCATCTATATCTTTTTTCAACTCCTCTAAAAAAGACATATCTGCCCTTAAAAAAGGATTAACGCCCGGTGTATCTATGATAACTAAATCATTACTTTGACGCAAACTTTCTACGGCTGCTTTTAAAAAAGTCGGTTTACGAATTTTAACTAAATCCAGCTCTAAAATCTTAGTAAAAGCTTCTAATTGTTCTATGGCCCCTGCTCTTTTCATATCCGTCGTCATAACACCGACTTTTTTTCCCGCCATTTTTGCTTTAACAGCCATCTTGGCAACAGCTATTGTTTTTCCGCATCCGGAAGGACCCGTCAACATAAATGCTCGACGCGAGCTGGTTGCAGGCAATGGCATAAAATGGAATGTTCGCTCTAGCGCATATATCAATAATTCTTTTACCTCTCGTCCCGGAGCTTGTTCAGCGTTTACCAACAATCGGTCAATTAAAATATCCGGAACTCGGTGTTCTGTCAGAGCTTTTCGAATAATTTGTAAAACTTGCTCTTCTTTCGGACCAAAAAGAGCTTCTTCTATTTCTGCTTCTGAAACTTTTTCCGGGGCTCCGACTGTCACACGAACGCCATCAGAAACATGCTGATTAGACAATATCAAAGCATCTGAACCAAAATCTCTTCGAATGGCGTCCATTGCTTCAGCAAGACAAGAGGCTGCATAAGTCTTGATTTTCATCCCTTTTTATTCCTCAAACAAATGCAGCTGTTTATCTGCCGGCAAAACACTATTCAACTCAATTTCCGTTCGTCTCGGGTTTTCCGCCGCATCTATAGCCGCGAGGCCGACAAGACATAATTGACTTAATTGTCTTTCTTGCTCTGCTTCTCTTTCCAGTTTCGTCGCTAAAGGCAAAAAAACAACATAAGCTAATAAAGCTCCATAAAAAGTCGTAATAATGGCTATCGACATGCTGGGACCTATTGTGGTCGGATCTGATAAAGTCGATAACATTTGAACCAGACCAATTAACGTCCCTATTAACCCCATAGCCGGTGCAATTTCTCCTGCTTTATTCAAAACAGCAACTGCATTCATCTTGGCCTCTAAATTACTTTGCATTCGACGGCTCATCACCGCTTGACACTCTTTTCCGCTCATCCCGTCAATCAAATAAGAGACTCCTTGGCTCAAAAAAGGAATACGACGAATATCTCCCGCATAACTCTTTTGAAGAGATAAAACTCCACTGCTGTGTGCAATTTCAGAACCACGCATAATCCATGCCGCAACATTTTCTAAACGCTGTTCACGACGAAATAAAGTTTTAAAAATAACAATAAAACTTTGAACAATCTCTGTTAATGAAAAGCTTGCAATACATGCAAATAAGGTCCCTCCAAGCACAATCAAGGCCGATGGACCGTTCAAAAAAGAAGACAGAGAACCATTTAAAAATATAGCAATACCTATAAATAAAAACGCACCTATTAATCCAATCAAAACTGACGGATCAAAAAAACGCGAAATATTCTCTGACTTCTTCATCTTTGCTCCTTATGACTTAACTATTTCTGTCATGGTAATGCCTAATCTATCTCCTTGTTGAACAAGCTCACCACGGGCAATCAGATGATTATTTACATAAATATCAACGCTATCCCCCACTTGCTTATCCAACTCTAAAATCGAACCAGGCCCCATTTTCAATAACTGACTAACGCTTAAAGTTGTTTTCCCCAAAACAGCCGTTACTTGAACCGGAATATCATATAAAGGCTCCATATTGCTTTCAGATTCGCCAACGCTGTTTTTACCGCTTTGCAATGTCCGTTCCGCCATTTTTAAAAATTCAGCTTTTTGTTTTTCATTCATAATTTTATCCTATCATTTCTTCTACTTCGCCCGTACCAGGAATTTCAATATCGCCACGCATAGCCATTTGCTTAATTAAGCTAACTATCTCTGCCTGAGCTGCATCAACATCTCGCAGTCGAACAGCCCCTAAAGCTTCAATATCTTCACTCAACATAACTCGAGCACGCTCTGACATATTTTTAAAAATAACAGACTTAACTTGTTCAGAAGCCCCTTTTAATGCCAAAGCGACCTTACTGCGTTCTACAGCTCGCAGAACTGTTTGAATTGTCTTATCATCTAATCGAACTAAATCTTCAAAGGTAAACATTAAGGAACGAATGTGTTCTGCTACCTCACGATTACGTTCAAATAAACTTGTCATAAGCCGGTTCTCCGTCGTTCGATCCAAATGATTGAAAATCTCGGCAACACGAACTGTTGAATCTTGAACATCTTGGTTTGTCAGCCCTGTCATAAAATCAGTTTTCAAGGTTTGTTCTATACTATCTAAAACATCTTTCTGAACAGTTTCTAAACGAAGCAACCGCATAATAACATCCATAACAAAATTCTCCGGCAAATATGCTAAAACCTTTGCGGCATGTTCAGCTGATAAACGTGATAAAATAACTGCCACCGTTTGAGGATATTCATTTTGAAGATAATGAGCTAACACTTCTTCGTTGACATTTTCCAGTTTATCCCACATGGTTCTCCCAGCAGGCCCTCGAATTTCATTGAGAATATTTTTATGTCGAGCCGTTGGTAGAACTTTTGCAAGAAGCTTTTCTGTCCCTTCAAAAGTTCCAACTAATGTTGAAGGAGCTTTCATATTTTGAGTAAATGCTTTCAACACTTGTTCGACCAAATGCGCTTCAATAATACCAAGACTAGCCATGGCAATGGAAATTTCTCGAACTTCTTCATCATCCATTTGAGAAAAAATTTTTTTTATATAAGTTTCTCCCATCGCCAACAAAAAAATGGCTGCTTTTTGCGCACCGGTTAAAGCATTAAATGTCAGATTATCAGCCATTCTGTGCTTCCTCCGTTGAGGCGCTTTGATACAGCCATCCTCTCAATACCGTCACTGCGTCATCTGTATGAGTATCTATTAACTCATGTGCTTGCGCTAACGCATTTTCAGAAACAGTACCATTAATTTGGGAAGAAGAGACTGTCTCTGCCAAAGCGGACGGATTAACAAACGCCGGTAATGTTTCTGAATTTGAATGGGCTTCTTTTTCCTCTCGAACCGGTATAAAACTTTTAATAACGATTAGTAAAAAAGCTAAAATAAGGACAATGGACAGGAATATAAATTCTGCCATACGAACCCAATCTTTATCTAACGGAGAGGAAGAAGGAACCGTGTTAAATGAAGCCTGCACAACTTCTAAAGTATCTCCTCGCTCTTCATCCAAACCAGCTGCTTGTGTCAACAATGTTTCAATTTTTTCTCGCATACCGGGTGTTAAGCTTGTCTCATCTATCAAAGCAGCCACTCTGATTTTTTGAATAATGCCGCCATTTTGAATAGAACGGATATTTTGCTTAGAAAACGTATATTCCGTTTCTTCACGACCTAAGCCTGTTTTCTGGGAAGAGATAGCCGGCGCGTCTGTATCTAAAATCTCCCGATTGGTTTGCTGTTGAGAAAAATCAATATCTGCTCGAACTGTTACTTCTGCACGTCCTAGACCTAAAATTCTTTCCAACATTTGTGTTAATTCATTTGCCAATCGAGCTTCATAAGCCCGACGAACATTTTCATATTGAGCAAGAGAAGAAGGAGGTAATACACTATCGGAAGAAGATGAAATATCTACAACTTCCTCTAGTTGCGGTAAATCGGTAGAAATCTTTTGATGTTTTTGAGCATAAAAAGACAGGAAAAAAAGAA
>CASDQF010000030.1 GCA_949282845.1 uncultured Alphaproteobacteria bacterium
AGATAATGATGCAATTTCTAAGAAAGATCGAGTAGTTCTTCGTGAAATCAGTCGAGATTTAAGTAAATCGGTTGAAGATTTGGATTATGCTCGTGATCATATTACGGTTAGCCAAGAAGAATTAGATAGTCGTATTAGTTTACAAATTAGTCAAACAATGTATTTGTTGTCCGTTATGACTATTATTTTTGCTCCATTAACTTTATTCACTGGTTTGCTTGGCTCTAATATCGGTGGCATTCCGTGGAACGAACATCCTTTTGGATTTTGGTATGTTAGTCTGATCTTATTAGTTATTGGGATATTAATGGTCCTCTTACTGAAATGGCGTAAGTGGTTCTAATCTTTTTTTTCGAGTAAGCAAGCGTCTCCATAGGAGAAAAAGCGATAGTGATTATCAATGGCATGTTGATATGCTGATTTCATTTGTTCAATTCCTGCAAAAGCGCAAACGAGCATAAATAATGTTGATTTTGGCAAATGAAAGTTCGTGAAAAGCATATCTGCGAATTTAAATCGATAGCCTGGTGTAATAAAAATAGAGGTTTCAGCACAAAATGGATGTAGAACGCCATTTTCGTCAGCAGCGCTTTCCAGAAGTCTTAAAGCGGTTGTTCCTATGGGAATAATTCGTTTTCCTTCTTTTTTAGCTTGATTTAGTCTTTCAGCTACTTCGGCTGTAATAATGCCATATTCTGCATGCATTTTATGTTTTTCTGTATCTTCTTCTTTGACGGGTAAAAATGTTCCGCCTCCGACATGTAAAGTAATAAATTCTTCTTGAACGCCAATATTTTTGAAAGTTTTTAAAAGTTCTTTGGTAAAATGGAGACCTGCTGTCGGAGCTGCTACGGCTCCCTCATGTTTTGCATAAACAGTTTGATAATCAGTTTTATCTGATTCACATCCTTCTTTCGTCCTTTTAATATAGGGAGGAAGAGGCATAATACCATGTGTATGCAGCGCAGCAAATAACTCAGCTCCACTTTTGTTGAAACATAATGTGACAGGACCGTCAGGAGATTTTTCAATGACCTCCGCATAAAAATCTGCGGAAAAGAAGATTTCGTCTTTTGGTTTGAGGCGACGAGCATTCTTGATTAAGCACTCCCAGCTATTCAAGGAAAGTTGCTTCATGAGGGTTACTTCAATGTGAGCTTGTCCTCGAGTTCCATAAATGCGAGCAGGGATAACTTTTGTATCATTAAAGACTAATACATCTGAAGCAGTAAATAAATGAGGTAAATCATAAATATGCAGATCTTCCACCCCTGTTTTTTTTACATACAAAAGGCGAGCAGAATCTCTTGGATTTGCAGGATAAGCAGCAATTCTATCTGTTGGTAATTCAAATTGAAAAAGATCTACTTTCATTTAAAAATCTGCGTCTGTTTTTTCATCACGGATATCGTCTTCGTTGAAGCCAACATAATTTTGTATCAACTCAATCTGTTCACTGACAATGTAATCAAACAAAGCTTCGAATAAAGGGAAACTTTTAACAAGTTCTCCTGAAAACTCATCAACAATTTCGAATTTTTTATCTGTTTCATTGTAAAGGAAGTTTTCTTCGTCTGAACGTCCGAGAAAGACTTTTTGGACGCCGGGATTTAGAGCTTGATAAATCCGATTCTGCGAAATTAAATCGGTAATACTAAAACCATTCTTTTTATCAATGACAATGCTGGAACCGAAGAATTCCAATCCTCCCCAATAAAGGCCGTCTGTTATTTCTAGAAGATCAATATACTCTTCCGGCAAAGATAAATGAAAAGAGTTAAGATCTTCACGTGTTTCTGTTAAAGCCGTTTCAGAAATGGGTTTTGTTTTGAAAAGTCCTCCCATTTCTTCCATTTGAGTGAATAATTCTTTATACATAGTCTTCCTTTCTTGTTCTTTAATTTTTTAATTGTATAAGAAAAAAATTAACAAAGCGTGAAGACAGTATAATTATCATTCGATAATATTATATATTTTCAATATTTTGTATTGCAAAATTCCAGTTGATTAAATGAGAGAGAATAGCATTTATATAATCAACTCGTTTATTTTGATAATCTAGATAATAAGCGTGTTCCCATACGTCTATATTTAACAATATGCGGTGTTTTCCTAAAGGGGATTGAGCATTTGTCGAGTTAATCAGCTTTAATTTTCCGTTATCAAAAATAAGCCAGGCATATCCACTTCCGAATTGAGAGAGAGCTATTTTTTTAAATTCTTCTTTTAGATTTTCAACGCTACCGAAATCACGAATAACCATTCGTTTAAAATCACTATCAGGTATATCTCCACCGCCGTTTGGACTTAAAGATTGCCAGTAAAAAGTATGATTCCAAACTTGAGAAGCATTATTGTAAATGGCTTGTTGTGAAGGATATTTTTCTGTTGCTAATATGATTTCTTCAAGCGAGTATTTTTCAAGATCTGTTTCTTTAATTAACTCATTTAAATTATTTAGATAAGTTGCATGATGCTTTTCGTAATGATAGAAAAGCGTTTTTTGTGAGATATAAGGTTCTAAAGCATTTTCTTCATAAGGTAATTTATATAATTCAAAGGCCATTTTTTCTTCCCCTCTTATTTTGAGCTTTCTTTTTTAAGGTAGGACAGGAAAGTGTAAAAGTCCAGAGCTTTTGAAAAAAAAGAGTTGAAAATTTAAAAAAAATCTGTTAAAACGATTTAACCTTAAGCGGTCGTGGCGGAATTGGTAGACGCGCAGCGTTGAGGTCGCTGTGGGGAAACCCGTGAAAGTTCAAATCTTTTCGATCGCACCAAAAAACCGTTGGAAAAATCCAACGGTTTTTGTATAATAGCCTTTATAATAATAAAGGAGGCTTTATGAACGATACACTTTCTGATTATGATAAAGCAATGCAAGTTATAAATGACTTGTCTAAAGAATATGAAAAATGGTCAGCTGCAGATTTGGACCGTTTAACGGAAGCATATGATCAGGCATCTTGTGTGTCATCTGAAAAAAGGGAACAATTGATACGAGAAGATGTTTTTCGAGCCGCTCATGACATGAAAGGACAGGGTGCCACTTTTAATTACACACTGATAACAGATATCGCCAATCATTTATGCCGCTACATTGAACGTCAAACCGATTTCCAAGAGAAGCAATTAAATGAAATAGGTTTGCATATTACTTTTATGCGTGAAATCCTTGAAAAAAAACTTACCGGTGATGGCGGAGAACGTGGTATACAAATGTGGCAGATTATTCAGGAGCTTTCATAATGGAAGCAGACAAGACACACATTTTGGTTATAGATGATGATACACGATTAAGAAAATTACTTCATCAATATTTGTCGGAAAATGGTTTTATGGTTTCCGAAGCTGCATCTCCAGCAGAGGCGCGTGTTTTAATGGCTTCTTTTTTGTTTGATATCTTAATTTTGGATGTTATGATGCCGGGAGAAAACGGTTATAGTTTTGCAAAGTCTCTAAGAGAAAAAGGTAATAATATCCCCATTTTAATGTTAACGGCGATGGGAGAGCTACAAGATAGAATTACCGGTTTGGAAAGCGGTGTTGATGATTACTTATCTAAACCTTTTGATCCAAAAGAACTTTTGCTTAGAATTAATAGTATTTTGCGTAGAACTTTAACTGCGCCGGTCAAAGAAAAACAATCAATATATAAATTTGGCGGTTGTCAATATGATTTGCAACGTGGAGAGTTAACACAAAAAGGTCAATTTATTTCATTGACATCAGCGGAAAATGAGCTATTGAAAGTTCTAACACAAAAGATAGGGCAGGAAGTGACACGTGAAGAGTTAGCTCGTATTTTCGAAACGGAAAACGAACGAAGTATAGATGTTCAGGTTAATCGTTTAAGAAAAAAAATAGAGGCAGATCCTAAAAATCCTCGCTATTTGCAAACTGTTCGAGGTAAAGGTTATTTGCTGTTGCCTGATTGAGGAGCTTTTCTATGAGTCATTCAATAAAAAGTGCTTTTAAAAAAACAATAGATGCTTTGAGTGAGCTTTATGATTTAATGCGCTATCTTTGCCGTTCAATTAAAAAGAAAATTTCTCCAAAGAGTTTATTAACACGTTTTATTCTTATTATTTTAATTCCTCTGATATTGCTTCAGGTTGTTGCGTCTTTAGTCTTTTTTGACAATCATTGGCGTTCGATTAGTCGTCGTTTAGCTAATGATATTACAGGCGAGGTTAGTATTCTAATCCATACTTTAGAGGAGTTTCCCGATACAGCTCAAACGTATGAGATTTTAGCACAATATGATGATAATTTACAGTTGGAAGTTATTTTTTTGCCGAATACAGCTATTATTTTTGATGAAGTTAATTCTGATACAAGTCCAATTGTTAGTCAGTTAGATCTTTCATTACAAAAAATGTCTTATCCTTATCTTATTCGTGAAAATTTAGAACAAGATCATATTATTATTTATGTTCAATTAAAAAACGGCGTTTTAGAAATTCTTGTTCCTAAGAAGAGATTTTTTAGTTCAACAACATATGCTTTTTTAGCTTGGATGGTCGGAGCTTCAATACTATTGTTTTGGATCGCTTTTTTGTTTATGAAAAATCAAGTTAGATCGGTATATCGATTGGCTAATGCTGCGGAAAATTTTGGGACAGGTCGAGTAATCGGTAAGTTTAAACCGGAAGGAGCTTCTGAAGTACGTCAGGCCGGACAGGCTTTTTTATTGATGCAAAATCGTATTTCGCGTTATTTAAGCGAGAGAACAAGTATGTTATCTGGCGTTTCCCATGACTTACGAACACCATTAACGCGTATGAAGTTGCAGTTATCGATGATGAAAGCTGAAGGAGTTGAGGATCTTCTATCTGATATTGATGAGATGGAACAAATGTTAGAGGGATATTTATCTTTTGCAAGAGGCGAGGGAAAAGAACCCTCTCAAGTACGTGAAGTATCGGAATTATTAACAAATATTGTTGAAAAACTGCGTCGTAACGGACATGAAATAGATTTACATATTGAGCAAACTCAACAAATTTCTTTACGGCCGCATGATTTTGAACGTGCAATTACAAATATTCTGACAAATGCTCATCGTTATGCAAAGCAAGCTTTTGTAAATATGGGAGTTCGTGATAATTTTTTAGATATTATCATTGACGATGACGGTCCTGGTATTCCGGAAAATAAGCGTAAAGATGTTTTTAAAGCATTTTATCGGTTAGATGATTCTCGTAATTCTAAAACCGGTGGAGTCGGTTTAGGTTTGACAATCACACGTGATATTGTGTTAGCTCATGGTGGAGAGATTAAGTTGGAAGAAAGTCCTATGAAGGGATTAAGAGTTCATTTGCGTTTTCCTCTTTAATATTTCTTTACTTTTTTGTCAAAAATTGATATTATGACTTAAAATAAAGAAAGGAAAAATCATGCCTAGAATAAAAAAACTTCTAACTGAAGAAGAAAAAATTGAAGCTTTAGTATCTCTTTTACATTTTGTAGAAGCTTATTATTCATCAGATATGCAGGGTTTTATTATGCATCTCAGATCTGAAAATCGAAAAGAATTAAGTTCGCAAGATGAGATTAAGATAATAAAAGAAATCGGAAATCTTGCTAAGAAAATTTCGTTGCCTTTGAAGACAAGAGTAAATCGTATTGAAGGAGGTATTCTTTTTTATGCACCAGTTTCTAGGTTTGAAAGAAACTATGATTTGTTCGTTCGTGCAGTAACAAGGTTTTGGCGGGAGCGTTAAATTTTTTTCTAAAAAATATTAAAAAAAAATATTGACAGAGATGTTTGATTTATGTATAGTCAGCTCCATTGATTATTTGTGAGTGTGTAGCTCAGCTGGTAGAGCATCTGACTTTTAATCAGAGGGCCCTGGGTTCGAGTCCCAGCACGCTCACCATTTAAGTCCTTGTTTTTCAAGGACTTATTTTTTTATTTTTCGAAAAATTTTATCCATAAAAAGAATAGAATTTAAAAAATGATGATTTTATAGGCTTACTTATATTTTGGAATATTTTTAAAGAAGAAGATTTTATTGCTTAGCGAAAAAATTAAAATATATATAAATGGAATTAGAAAATCCCGATTTTTAAAATTGCTTATAGTTGAGATATAAAAAGGATTTTTTAATTTAAGAGAGATAAAACGAAATTAAAAACAATTATATTGTGACTTTTTTAGATAGAAAGAGTAAAAACAAAGCAGCTATTCCCATAATGGCAACAGAACTTGTTTGTGTATTGAATAAATCTGAGAAAAAGCCCATGAGAGCAGGAAAAATAGTTCCTCCGACAATTCCCATAATCATTAAACCAGAGATGTCATTTTTACGATTAGGTTTCGAAAGTAAGGCTTGTGTGAATAAAATTGAAAATAGATTTGAGTTGGCGTACCCAATACAAGCTATACATATGTAGAGTGTCCATATGGACTTAAATAGAAATAAACCAATAAGGGCAGAACAGAGAAGGGCTGTACTGAAACGAAAAAAACGACTGATAGAATAACGTGCTAAAATAATTGAACCAGATAAACAACCAAACAAACGAAATAAAAAGTAAATGCTAGTTGCATATCCTGCTGATGTCAGACTTATGCCTGTTTTATCCATTAAAATTTTCGGAGCGGATAGATTCGTTCCAACATCGATTCCGACATGACAAATAATTCCAAGGAAGCAAAACAGAATAAGAGGACTTTTTAATAGAGAAAAACATTGTTTGAAAGAGGATATTTTGCCAGTAATTTTTTCTGGGATTTTTTCTTTGGCTAATGTTATGAATGCAATGACGCCTTCTATTAAATAAATTGGAAATAATAAACGCCAATCTCCGCACCAAGCGACACTCCAAGCCGCAATGATGGGCGCTAAGAAGGCAGAGAAAGATTTGATAAATTGACCAAAAGTTAGGACACTAGAAAGACGGTCTCCATGGATAATGTTTGAAATCAAGGGGTTTAAAGAAACTTGCATTATTGTATTCCCAATTCCAAGTAGAGAGAACGAAATAAGCATTAATGCGAAGCTATAGTCTAGTAAAGGTAGAACCATTGCAATTGAACAGATAATTAAACTGATTAAAACAGTTTTTCTTCTTCCGATTTTGTTCATTAACATACTGGTTGGGACGGAACCTATAAAAAACCAAAAAAAGACCATAGAGGGAAGTAAATTAGCTGTAAAATCTGTTAATTGAAAATCTTTTTTTATGTAATTAGTCGCAATACCAACCAGATCAACAAATCCCATAGCAAAGAAAGTGAGCATTAAAGGGATTAGTCGAATAATCAAATTACGATTGAGTTTATACATCATTTTCTCCTTTTTATTTTAATAAATACAATGATGTATTCTATCCTCCTGTTTTGATTTTAAATAAGAAATACTGATAAATCAAAAGATTTTTATATATGCTTATGTTTAGTAAACTTTATCTTTCTTTTTTGATATAAAAGACATATCTAAAGAAAAAAGCAGAGCAAATTAATGAAAAAGATATACCAATCCATTGAGCTGTTATAATCGGCATATTAAATCCTATTTTTTCGTTAGAAATGTAAGTTGTACAAACTGCAGTCATAAAAAGAGCAGGTAGTAGAGTAATCCAATAAAATTTCTTTTTACGAGCTAAATAAAGGCTACAAATCCATAAAGTTAATGTTGCTAAAACTTGGTTAGCCCATCCAAAATATGTCCATATGTTTGTTAAATCAAAGAAACAGAGTAATATCCCACCACTTAAAATGAGAATACTTAAAATGAGGCGATTTTTAATTTTACTTTGCGGGTATTTTAAAAAATCCGCAAAAGTTAAACGAGCCGAACGAAAAGCTGTATCTCCTGATGTGATAGATAAGATGACGACAGAAAGAATTGTTAAAAATCCACCAACAGAGCCAAGAAAATCTGATGCAATTTCTGATACGACATGCCCAGGTCCTCCATTTTGAACAGCATTAAATAATGCTGGAGAACCTTGGTAAAAAGAAATTCCAAGTGTTGCCCACATAAGCGCAATAACGCCTTCTGTAATCATTGCTCCATAAAATACTGGTCTTCCATATTTTTCGTTTGTTAAGCATCTTGCCATCATTGGAGATTGTGTCGCATGGAAGCCACTAAGAGCCCCGCAGGCAATTGTGACAAACATTAAAGGGAAAATAGGCAGTTTATTAGGATGTTGATTCATTAAACTGAGATTAGGATAAAAAGGCATATCACGAGTAAAAAGAACTGATACTAACATAACTGTTACACAGAGTAATAATAAGGCAAAAAGAGGATAAAAGCGTCCTATAATTTTATCAATTGGTAAAAGGGTTGCTAAGAAATAATATCCAAAAACAACAATAATCCAAAAAGAAAAAGAAGTATGTGTAGCCTCTGCTAACATTTGTGCAGGACTCATAGCAAAGACAGCTCCGACGAGCAATAAAAAGAAAGTTAAAAAAAGCAGAAAGAAGTACTTAAACCGTTGACCAAAAAATTTTTCCATTAAAAATGTAATCGATTGACCTTTGTATCTTAAAGAAAGCATCCCTGATAAATAATCATGAACCGCTCCGGCAAAAACAGAACCCAAAACAATCCACAATAAGCATACAGGACCATAGAGAGCGCCTAAGATAGCTCCAAAAACAGGACCAAGACCGGCTATATTTAAAAACTGGATAAGAAAAATTTTATATGTAGGTAAAGGAACATAATCAACACCATCTGTATATTTTAAAGCTGGTGTCAAACGTTGTGGATTAATTTTAAAAATTTTTTCAACGATAAGACCGTAAAAAGCATATCCAAGGATGAGAAAAGCACATGAAATTAAAAAAATCAGCATTTTTTATTCCTTTCACCATATTTTTTTATTTTCTATAGCTCTGTTTTAATAAAAAATCAAATATAAAAAAAGCCCTTCATCGAAGGGCTTTTTGGGAATGCTTGTATTAGAAAACAAATCGGAAATTTGTCCCAATACCATATATATCTTGAATAGCATCTCTTGGAGATGTTAAATACCCTGATAAACCAATAGAAATGTTTTCAGCAGGATAAACATCTAAACGTAATTCCCAACTTGAATTTACACCTTCAGCTGTTGTGACATTTAAATCTACACCAAGTTGAGGAATAGGTTGGAAATAAAGTCCCGGAGTTGCCACATATCCTTCTTTCCAAGCTTCATCTTTAGCAAAAAGCATGGATTGGTATCCAACTCTTAAGTAAGGTGTAAACATAGCATTAACAGTTGTTCCAACTTGAATAAATGGTTCTACATAAGTTGTGCTGGTGTCGCCTTTATCCCAATCTGTTCTACCCATTGCTTTTAAATACGTCATATTCACACCAGCATGCATATCTAAGATAGGCGTGTTAATTAAGTTATATTGCACACCAATTGTACCACCCCATTCTTTCGTATGGTCTATGGCTTTTTTCTCCCAGGCATAAGTATAACCCAAATCAGCAGATAATGATAAACGATCGGTTAAACCAACGGCAAAATCCAAATTCCAACCCCATGCGTCATTTCTTTTCGTTCTGTAATCTTTATCTTTTGGATAAATCAAATATTGATAAGCAACATTGCCCATAAAATGACCCGCACCTAGCATATACATTGGGTTGCTGATAGCATATTTTTGATGTGCCGGTACATAAGAAGTATTCATTTGAGTTATGGCATTTGTTACAGGAGCTTGAGTTTGAACTGGAGCTGTGTAAACAGGTTGATCCTGTCGTTGAACAACTGGAGCTGTATTCGTCGGGCGATATTGTTGTTGCTTTTGAGCTTGAACTGGAACACGATAAGCCGGACGTTGTACATTTTGTGGTACGTATCCCCAACCTTGGGCTTGAGCTGATAAGGCTCCTAAGCATAAGGCTGTTGTTAAACATAAAAGTTTTTTCATATTTTCTCCTTTCTTTTTGGTGAATTAATAAAGCTTTTGACGAATACGAGTAACGCCATCAACGACGACTAAAACAACATGATCACCGACATTGAGGTTAAGTTCATTTGATTGAACAACAGAAATAACAGCACCACTGTCATCTCGTTTTACTAAAAACTCCCAAGAAGTTCCTGAAGTGAGAGCTTTTTGAGCACCACCTACAACAGCCCCTCCTACGACGGCGCCAGCTGTGCCTCCTATAATGTTGACGGCTGTACTTCCACCTAACATTGAACCTGCGGCAGCTCCGGCAACAGCTCCGGCAATAGTGCCAACACCACTTGTTCCTTCAATTTTAACTTGCTCCATCGAGACAATAACACCTGTTTGAACTTGTCCTTGTTGTCCAATTTGAGCTTGACGATAGGTCGTGTTGGTATTCGTTGGTGCACAGGATATAACAGCTGCACATAAAAATAAAATAACCCATATTTTTTTCATTTTTACCTCTTTTCTAATGACATTTAACAACAACAGCGCCATTCCATTTTTCGTAAACTTTACAATCAACTTCAGAAGCGCGTTTTCCTGTTTCTTTCATAACTCTTTCTCTTTCCGCATCTATCATGTCTTGTCTACGTTCGGCTTCATTAGCTTCTTTCAAACCGCTGGCTATAGAACGCTGCATAGCAGCTTCTTTTTCTTGTGCTATTTTTTGCCGTTCGTATTCATCAGCTTGCATGGTTTCCTGTTCTTGCATGCAATCCCATATTTTGGCCTGAGAAAGACCATAAGAGCGACAACGCTGTGCCAATTGTTCAGCTCGTTCTGTTAATTGAGATATTTGATAAGATGAGGGACGTGATTGATTGACCCCATATTGAATCATCAATTTATCATAAAAAATACGGCATTCTGCATATGCTGCACTGGATTGTTGGGCTCCGATGCCTTGAGAACAAAGAGTTTGGAGTCTATATTCTAGGCGATATCGATTAGCTTGGTAATCTTCGAACAGGACACAACCGCCTAAACTGATTATAAAAAACAGAGTAAGAAATTTATTCATAGAACTCTCCCTTTTTTCGTATATTTTATACAATACACAGTTTAGCATACATAAGAAAATATTCTTTTCAACAAAAAAATATTAAAATGTTTTTTTTATGACAAAAAAGTATAAATTTATTATGAAATAAAACAGATTTTATAGTTGATTTTCTATAGGATTTACTGTAAAAATATGAAAATTACATTAAAAATAAATCATATCGAGACAAAAGGAGATTTTATATGATTGACATAAAGCTATTACGTGAAAATCCAGAATTAGTAAAGGCTAATATTAAAAAGAAGTTTCAAGACACTAAGTTGGTTTTAGTTGATGAAGTTTTGGATTTAGACAAAAAAAATCGAGCGGCTATTACTGAGGTTGAAGGGTTGAGAGCTGAACGAACAAAGCTCTCAAAACAAATCGGTAGTTTGATGTCTTCAGGGAAAAAAGAAGAAGCAGAGAAAATAAAACTACAAAGTCAAGAAATTGGTAATAAAATTTCTGAATTGGAAGTTGAGCAAGAAAAATTTCAAGAAGAAATTAAAAATCGGATGATGGTCATTCCAAATATTATTGATGATAGTGTTCCTGTCGGTAAAGATGATAGTGAAAATGTAGAGTTGGAACGTTTTGGCGAACCGGTTGTTCCTGACTTCGAAATTCCTTATCATACGGATATTATGGAAAGCTTTGATGGAATAGATTTAGATAGCGCTCGTCGAGTAGCTGGTAATGGCTTTTATTATTTAATGGGAGATATTGCTCGGTTGCATGAAGCGGTTTTAGCTTATGCTCGTGATTTTATGATTGATAAAGGTTTTACTTTCTGCATCCCTCCTTTTATGATTCGTTCTCAAGTTGTTACAGGCGTGATGAGCTTTTCGGAAATGGAAGCCATGATGTATAAAATTGAAGGAGAAGATTTATATTTAATTGGAACCAGTGAACATTCAATGATTGGAAAATTTATTGATCAAATTTTGCCAGAAGAAAAATTACCTTATACCCTAACAAGTTATTCTCCATGCTTCCGTAAAGAAAAAGGAGCTCATGGTTTAGAGGAACGAGGGGTGTATCGGATACATCAGTTTGAAAAACAGGAAATGATCGTCGTTTGTAAGCCTGAAGATAGTATGGCGTGGTATGAAAAAATGTGGAAAATGTCTGTTGAACTCTTCCGCAGTTTAGACATTCCTGTTCGAACATTAGAGTGCTGTTCCGGTGATTTGGCGGATTTAAAAGTTAAATCATTAGATGTGGAAGCGTGGTCTCCTCGTCAAAAGAAGTATTTTGAAGTCTGTTCTTGTTCCACGCTTGGCGATGCTCAAGCACGTCGTTTGAAAATTCGTGTTGCAGGAAAAGATGGTAAAAAGTACTTTCCGCATACTTTAAACAATACCGTTGTTGCTCCGCCACGTATGTTAATTGCTTTTTTGGAAAACAACTTACAAGCTGATGGGTCTGTTAAAATTCCTATTGCTTTGCAAAAATATATGGGCGGCATGACGGAAATTCGTAAAAAATAATAAAAAAATGGAGTTCGGTTGAGCTCCATTTTTTTTGCTTTTTTCTTATGTTAATTGTTCTTTAATAAATAAAACATATAATCATATTGTTTCTTTCTAAATGTTTTTCTAAATATAGAGGTAAAAAATGAAGTATTTTTTTTTAAAAACGTTTTTGTTGGGAAGTGGCACTTTGGCTTTAATTTTAAGTGCTTGTAGTCAAACAAATACTTCTCAAGGATATAATGCTCCTATTCCAGGAAATTATGCATCTGCTGGAAATGTTATGTCGGGATTGTCTCCTCAAACACAACAGATGATGATGGCTGATATGCAAGCTAATCCTGGAAATTATCGTCAACAGCAAGGTGAAACATATGATGCTTATGTGACAAGAATTAATAGCTATGCCTATCGTTGGATGACGCCAGAAGAATATAGAAATCGAGAATATCGTTATGCTGTCTCTAATGCTGCTATTCAGCAAGCCGTCTCAATGGGATTGGTAGAAGCTAGAGCAAATAATATGATGTGGGATGAAGCTGTTAAGACTGAGCGTGCTCAAGCTCAAATTTGGAGTTCTAGAGCAGATGTACAATCTTCAAAAAGAAGCATTAATAGAGACAAGGTTAGAACTTATAGTGACACAACTCGTGGTATTTCGGATACAGTAGGTGGTGTTTCAGATACTTTTAGAAATACGAAATCGATGATTGATAACTTTACTAGCATTTTTGACTAGGAGATTTGAAATGAAGAATTTTTATATATTTTCTTTTATGAGTATTTTTTTATTAATGGGATGTACAAATGTTGAGATGAATCCTTATGCGGATGGTAGTCGTCCACAACAAGCTCCAACTTATTCTTCTCTAGGGAATTTATCTACTTTAAATCAGATTGATAAGCGAATTGACAGTGCTAATCCATCTTATATTCCTGTTGGTATTAACAATCGTTCTTATACGACAGAAATTATTTCTAATTAAGGAGAAAAAGATGACCAAGTTTGATGATTTAGAAAAATTAGCAGATTAAAAAAAGGCATTCTGACAGAAGAAGTTGAATCTCAAAAGAAAAAAAACTGCTCGAAACTACTGGAAGTGTATAAGATGAAGTTAGTGATGAAAACGTAGACACTTCCCCTTTATGGCGTTATGTCGGCTGCTTTAAAAAGTATGCTACTTTTCACGGTCGTGCAAGTCGTTCAGAATTTTGGTGGTTTTTCCTATTCAATTTTTTAGCAGCGATTATTATGAGTTTTATTCCTTTTATAGGAGGATTATATTTTTGGGTTTCTCTAATTCCATCTTTGGCTGTATTGGTTCGGCGTTTACATGATGTTAATCGGAGCGGTTGGTGGGTATTTTGGGGAACAATGGGAGTCATTCTGCTTTTATGCTTCGGAGGCGTCTTCTGGGGCTCTTTGATGATGCCGATGGGCTTTAGTATCTCTGGATTTAACATAGCTTTTATGCTTTATTTTTTCTATATAGTTTTATTCTTCCTTTTAGTTTTTTCTATTATACTTTTGATTTTAGGTTGTTTACCAGGGACTAATGGAGAAAACAATTATGGTAAGAAACCTGTATAGGAAATACTCAAAGCTGAAAAAACGCTTCACAAAAATGAAGCGTTTTTTGTTTAATAATGAGGTGGAGGCGTTTCTTCAGACTGTGATTTGATTGGATTTTCAATAGCTTCTTTTAATGCTTTGTTTTCGATTATTAATCGGTCGATTAGTTTACCTTGACGAATAATCTCTTCATTTAATTCTTCGATATTTCGGCTTTGTTCAGCTAAAATCATCTCTATTGTAATAAAACGTTCTTCTGCTTTGTTTATCATCTCATACTCCTTTGTTTTAAAATAGCATTTGAATAGATAAAAATCAAATGTTAGGATCTAAGCCAGGAGAAGAAATTGAAAATTCATCAATTATATGGCGTAGAATCTATTTCAGAAGCTTTAGGTTTGGTTATCATTATTGATATTTTACGAGCAGCTTCAACAGCTGCCTATGCTTTTGCCAGGGGAGCAGAGAAAATTATTCCTGTTTCCACCTTGGAAGAAGCTTTTAGTTTAAAGAAAAAACATCCAAATTATGTTCTAGTCGGAGAAAACAATGGTGAAGCTTTTGTTGGAACAGACTTTGGTAATTCGCCGAGTGCTTTAGAAAAAGTTAATTTAAGCGGTAAGACAGTTGTTTTAAGAACAACACAAGGAACGCAAGGTTTAATTAAAGCTTCAAGGAATCAGAATGTCTTATTTGGTTCTTTTCTAACAGCAAATGCTATGTTGAAATATATTAAAGTTAACGAAATTGAAGAAGTTAGTTTAGTTGCTTTGGGGGGACCGAATTCTGAAGATGCTGCTTTTGCTGATTATTTTGAAAGAAAGTTAAAATTAGAATCTGTTTCTTTAGTAGAACTGCGAGAGAAAATGAAAAGAAATATTTTTGCTAGTCGTTTTTTTCAAAATATCCCATGGTTTCCAGAACGTGACTTTTGGTTATGTTTTGAATCCGATGATAAATTTGATTTTATTTTGAAGTTAAATCGAACAAATCAGGTTCTGGAGCGAGAGGATGTTCCGATAAAATAACCCAAGCTCGTCTATCTTTTTTAGGGAAAGCAAAAGCTTTTTCATATCGTTTTGGATTTTTAACTTCAATAAAAGTGACAAAGCGAGCGTTTTGTCTGGATGACCAAAAATCTGTAACGGCATCAGCTGCAATTTCTTTTGAAAAACGTTTTAATTCTGAGATTTTTTCTGGAGACATATTTGTGAAATAAGAGACTTTTCCTGCGGTAAATTCGCCTAAAACCAAGCCTCCTGTTTTTTTTAAAAGGATAATATCTCCTGTTTTGACTTTTCCAAAAGGAGCGCATGCAACCTGTGTAAAACGTGTTTCTATCGTTTTTTTCCCGGCTAAAATTAAATCTAAAAAAGGCTGAGTTAGAATAGCTAAATGCTTCATTGATATTCTCCTTTTCTGAGGAGACATTTTAAACTTTATTTTTTGTTTCGCAAGTTTTTTCAATTTTCTTCAAGAAAATTCCAGAATAAACGGAATAGAAAAGAGTTATTTTTATTTTCTGTCTGAGGCGTTGAATTAAGCTGTTCATGTGTAAGCTCAAAGCCATAACCTAAAGGAGTCTTTTCTCCTGAAGAAGTGTTGGTTTTTATTTGATATATTCCAAATTTATAGCTATTGATTTCTGGGATCATTTTATTATGTTCTTTTTCTAGTTCAATACCAGCTCCACCCCAAATGTTTTTATTTGAGCTAATCGGAACAACAATTTTATCTTCTTTAAAATGAAAAAAGAGTTTTTAACGGGAGATTGATAGGTCGATTTTTGTATGGGTTGGATATTGGGAGTAAAATTTCGTAGAGAGAAATCTTTAATCTTTTCTCCTTGTGGAAAAGATACTTCTGTAAAATAAGATGGCGGTGTATTCTTGAAATAGACATAGCTAGTTAAGAGTAATAAGCATATTAATCGATTTTGTGGACGATACACTCCAAAATTATGATGCCATTTATAAAGGATCGGGCAATTCTTTTGATGTTGTACGTCGGTTGGATAAAGATCATATTGTTTTTATTCAATTGGAAAAGAATAAAAACGGGGATTTTTATAAAGTTAAAAGTGCTGTTGTTAGTCGATCAGATTATTTTAAAAATAAGAAAATGCTTGCAGAAAGGGCGCAGTCCAATCAATCCTTTACAGGATCCCCTAGCGCGGTCTCGGGCACAAGCATTAAAAATAGTATAACAGAACCGAATTTGTTTGTCAATCGTTATTTGATGCCGGACGAATTAACAAAAATGGAAATTTCAGCGGCGGCCGACGAGGTGATTGATACCATTTTAGGCGCCGCACATGCCGGTCGAATTTTTGTCGGAAATGAAGCCGTTTTTACACGCGGGCCGCTTAAAGAAAGGACATTTCACATTCCCGATGCGTTGATTGAAGACTATTTGGAAAAAAACATTGCCCGTTTAAAAGAATTAAATAAGTTATTTTTTTCATAATAAATAATATCTGGATTAATATTTCAAAAAATCAAGAGTTCCTTCGGATTGATTAAAAATGAGAAATATGATATATAAAACAAATGCAAAAGAAAGAAGAAAATCCTTTTGAAATTTTACAATTACCTCTGGATGCGACAGAAGAAGAAGTTAAAAAAGCATATCGAAAGCTTTCTTTTAAATTACATCCTGATCGTAATCGTAGTCCTGCAGCAAACGAACAGATGAGTTTATTGAATTGGGCTTATGAAAAAGCTCTTTTTGATATTCATGAACGCAGTTCTTTTGATGCGCCTTATCAAATGTTAAAATTGATAATAGATCGTCAAAATTCTCCTTTAGTAGCAAAATTGAAAGCATTAGACTTAATTAAAAAGAAAGGAGATTTTAATCGTATTTACTCAATTGCTTCTTATCGTGCTCCGCTTTTCCATTTGGCCTGTTTGATGGGGCGGTATGAATTGGCAGAAATTTTAGTTTTGAGCCAAGTAAATTTAAATCTTACAGACAATCGTGGAAAAACAGGATGGGATGTTTTATTTCAAGATAGAGGATTAGGAAAACAGAAGACTATTTTAGATGATGTCTTGGAAACCGCTTTGAAAATTTATACGCCTAATGCGATTGATCAAAATTCAGGTCAAAATCTTTTTATGAAATTAATTGAAAACAATTGGCAAAGAATAGCTGAAGAACAGTTAAAAAGTGGAAAAGTTTTGGTTGCATATCGAAATCCTTTTACCGGTAAGTCTGCGTTAGAACTCGCTCTTGAAAAAGGTTGGATGGGAATGGTCTTTCAGCTTTTTGGAAAGGGGGCTGTTCTGAGAGACGGAGATAATACATTAAAAAATATTAATCTTCTTTTGAACTTTTTAATGAAGCGATCTTATTTAACAAAAGGAGAAGCTGAAGCCGCTTCTTATTTAATCGAACATAAAATAGGTCTTCAAGAAAAAGATAGTGAAGGGCGAACACCTTTAGACAATGCTAAACTTTCTAAAAAAATAGCTTATTATACTCAAATAAAGAAGAAGATTGGTTTTCCTGATGATCAGGCAGAAGTAAGTAATTCGACACAAAATTTATATAATTTAAGTACTCAAATAGACCCAAACGAAATCTATATTTCTGTTTCCAATAAAGAGCGTTAATTTTTGTCTTTTGATTGAGCAAGGACAAAATCGACTCGTTCTGTCGGTGTTAGATTTTTAGGAAAGGTATCAATTTCTTTTAAACGATGATAAAGTCCTTTTTTATTAGCTATTTGAATAGCCAATCCAGGGCGAGCATTTAGCTCTAACATCATTGGTCCCCGAAATTGATCAAGAACTATATCAGCGCCCAAATAGCCTAAACCACTCATTTCATAACCTTTTGCAGCAATTAACAAATGTTCTTTCCATAATGGAACTTGAAGCTTCGTTAAGTCAACATGAGTGTCCGGATGTTGAAAAACCGATTGATTGTGTTGAACAGCAGCAATCGCTTGTCCCGTTCGAATATCTAAACCGACCCCAACAGCTCCTTGATGTAAATTAGCACGTCCACCTGATTCTTGCGTCGCTAATCGCATCATAGCTAAAGCGGGATAGCCTTTATAAACAATAACGCGAACGTCTGGAATACCACGATAGCTATATTGGTTAAAGTTAGTTGAAAAATGAACCATTTCTTCGAATAGTGCTACGTCATTGCGCCCGCCAAGACTGTAAAGACCGCTTAATATGTTTGAAATATGTTGATAAACTTGGTTGTATGTTAAGACACGTTCTGAAGCTGTTCTAAAATAATTTTGTGTAAATTTTTTTATCACTAAAACACCTTTCCCGCCACTTCCGTGAGCAGGCTTGATTACAAATTCTTTTCTTCCTTTTACCAAAGATAAAAAGTTTTTAACTTTGAATTGTGCATCAATAACACCGATAAGAGCAGGGGTATTAATGCCAGCTTGAGCAGCTAGCTGTTTTGTTTGAACTTTGTCGTCAACTAGTGGATAAAGGTGTCTAGGGTTGTTCTTTCCGATAATTTCATAATTTCGGTAGTTCATTCCTAGGATTCCCGCTTGACGAAGAGAATGAGGTAAAATGAATTTAAACATCTGTTTTGTCCTTTGAAAGCGGCGCAAAACGTAAAAGTTCTGTTAAGCGGTACCCCGTATATGTTCCCAATAGCATAACAAGACATAAAATAACTAAATTGAGCTCATTAAAAGCAAACATAATATAACGAATATAAGGGTTAACAATAACGAAGTAAGTTAAAATCGCAACAACAACACTAAAGAAAACTTCTTTCATGGCATTTTTAATTCCTTCTTCTTCCCATATAATAGAAGCTCGTTCAATAATCCAAGCCATAATGATAATAGGGAAAAATAGTGCCGAAGAGGCGATATCTAAATGCCATTGATAACCGACAATAGCAAAAAATTGCATAATTAAAATAACAAAAATGACAACGGCGGAAATTCTCGGAACGAGAAGTAGATTAAGCTTGGAAAGAAGTAATCTAATTGCAAATCCAATGCCGATAATAAGAGCAAAACAAATAAGACCGGGTAGAAAACCTGTTTGGACAAGAGCCATTGCAATCAGCATAGGAGTAAATGTCCCCATTGTTTTGATACCAATCATATTGCGAGCAATAACAACGACTAAAATGGCTAGAGGGAAAATCATTAACCATTTTAAAGCGGTTTGCTGAGCAATGGGGAGACTATAAATTGAATAATCAAACCAATTTTTATCTCCCAAAAGTTTTGCTCGATGAGAAGCCATATTAAAAGAAGTACTGATTGATTTAATCACAGAAAATTTTGTGACTGAATTTTCACCGCCTTCTACATCAACTAAAGATTCTCCTCCATGTTGAAAAATAATAAAGTTTTTGGGAATACCTTTTTCTGCTGTTTCAATATTATAGACTTCCCACTTATTTTTTAGATAAGCTTCCAACATAACATCAGCAGAAAAGCTTTTTTTATCTTCAGAAAGTTTGACGCCCCAAGCTAAGCGAGCAGGAATTTCTTGAAAAGAAAGAATATCTTTAATAATAGTTGCTGTATTTTTAGCGGACTTACGTTTTGGCATAAAAGCCATTACAGTTTCGTTAGGAGGCTCTTGTGCAAAAAGCTTGATTAATTGTTGAACTGGATTTCCTTCTAGTTTTGCAGCTTCTAAAATAAGTTGTCGGGCAATTAGTTGAGATTGTTCATCAAAAATAGGAGGAGAGGGAACTTCAGGCTTAGGAGCATAAACTTTTCCTTTTCCCTTTTTGTTGTCATAAACCAGAACTCGATAATAAATATCTTGCTCTTTTTGTTGTGCTGTGTTTGTTAAAATAACACGTTCTTTTTCAAATTGAACCATGTATTTATTAGGTGCAACGACATCCTCATCTAAAATTTTAAAGGTGTTGTCTGCATTTGGTCGAGCAATAGAAACTTTAATGGGGTCCCCTGTTGGCTTAAAGGTAATATGAGTTTCAATGGCCCAAACATTTGTCAATTCTTTTGGTTCTAAAGCAAAGCCCCAATAACGAATTTTATAATAGATACTGAAAGCAGCAAATAAAAAAGAAATAATCAGGGCAAGCGTCAAATAAAAACGAACTGATTTAAGTTTTTTTAACATTTTCTAATCCTAATATAATGTATTGGATAAAGCTGTATCGACAAGTGCCCGTCCGGTTAAAATATTACGACCAATTAAAACAGGATGTTCAAATTTGTCCCGGTTGGCAAGAGTGAATTGTTCTTTTAAGAGAATTCCTCCAATTTTAATATCCAAAAGAACAACATAACGTTCTTCACTCAGATTTTGTCGTTTGATTTTGACTTCCCGAAGTATCTTTTTTTCGAAATGATGCGTTTCATTATTTTTAGGATTAGTCACATTAAAAGAAACCCATTTTTCTCCATCTCGTTCAAAAGGCTTAATATGATTGACATCAATAGAAGATGTTTCAGCACCTGTATCAATTCTTGCGGATAAGGCAGATTGTAAAGGTAAAATATAAACAGGTTCAATGGCACCGATAACACCTAAATCATGCTTTCTCGGATGATCAGCTTCTGTCGTCTCTATAACATTTGCTGAAATAATTAAGGGTTTATTAGTCGCTTCGCTGCATGCGCTGAGAATAAAGCTTAACAATCCGAACAGAAGAAAAGAATGAATAAATCTAAACATTTTCTACTCTCTTTTAAATGAAATTCTATCTATTAAGTATCAAAGAGAGAAAAAAGTAAAGAAAAAAGCAAAAAAAATAATAATTTTTATAAAACATATTGAAAATAAAATATTTTTTTCTTTAAAATAAATGTGATTATAATAATTTAATATTAAGCTATGCTTCAGAGTTAAATAGAATTTAGATTTTAGTTGAGAAAAAATAGAAAAAAAAGCTTGACACTAAAAGAATGAGAGATATAATAAAGCCCTATCTTATCGCGGGGTGGAGCAGTCTGGTAGCTCGTCAGGCTCATAACCTGAAGGTCGTGAGGTTCAAATCCCACCCCCGCAACCAATTAAGCTTCTTTATTGTAAAAAAATTCATTTTAATTTTTGTAAACTTAATAAGTTTCTCTATTCGAAAGAATAGCTCTTTTCTCGGAATAATAGCTTGCTTTTAATAAAAAAAAGCCTATATGCATTTTAGAGGAAATGAGAATATTGTTTATCTATTTGTTTTAGGGAGAAAAACAATGAAGAGACAAATTCTTATTAGTGCATTGGCTTTTTTAAGTTTGGTTGCTTGTACCTGTGGAAAAAATATGCCATGTGAAAAAAAAGTTTTAGATGGGTATCGTCCTGTTGTGTTTTTTGCATTTGATTCCGCAGAGTTAACATCTCAAGCAAAAGCAACATTAAAACAGATGGTAGAGTATAATAATGATTATTCTCATCAAAAAGTGCGCATAACTGGTTATACGGATTCGACAGGAAGTCCTGAGTATAACATGAAATTGGGTGAAAGAAGGGCTTTGGCTGTTCAAAATTATCTTTTAAGTTTAGGTATTCAGCCAAGACAAATTGAGATCGTTTCAGATGGAGAAAATGATCCAATGGCTACGAATTCAACAGCAGCTGGTCGTGCGGAAAATCGACGCGCAGTTGTAAAATTCTATTAAAATCATCTTTGTAAAGCCCCTTTTAAAGAGGGGCTTTTGTTATAATAAAAAGTTTTAATAATTGATGAAATTGCTTGACAATATGCGATTAGCTGATAGGGTAAATTATAATAATTGTGTAATGAGTTAAGAAATCCATTTGGAGATTTAACATGAATCGCTTTATTCATCTTTTTTCTCAAAAATATTACCAAATTTTCCATAGAAAGGCACAATCAGGTCGGAGCATGATCGAGATGCTGGGGGTGTTGGCTATTATAGGTGTATTGAGTATAGCAGCATTATCAGGTTTTACGTATGCGATGAACAGGCATAAGGCGAACGAGACAATCCATGATGTAATGCTGCGTGCGACGAATGTCCCAATGATAGATGAGTTTTATACAGAAAGGGCGGGAGATTACGAGTGGAGTTTTGCGGGTTTACCGGAGGATGGACAGTTAGGCAGTTTTTATATGATGCATACTTTGGTATCGGATTTAAATGAGTATGTTTATCGCGTTGTTGTTTCTGATGTTCCGAAGCGTGTCTGTCGACAAGTATTAAGTTTAAATCCGACGGACATAGATGCGATATATGTTGAAGGTGATAAGCCATCAGATGAAGAATGTCCCAATGAGTTAAATACGATGGCATTTTATTTTGATGAATATGGAACTGGTGGACATTTACCCGATATTGATAATCCTAATCCGGAAGAACCCGGGTCAGATACACCCGTTCCTCCGTTGCCTGAGCCAGGGGAAGATTGTTTATCTAGGACGAGTTACCGATATGGGGATAATTGTGAGTATACAGGGGAATGTTGTCTTAATCCATTAGCAGAGGGCTGTCCACCGAGTTGTACGCCCAAAGGTTGTCCGGAAGCACCGACATGTGGGGCATGTGAACAATATACGTATGATGGGAATGGATGTGCGAACGGGTGTGAGCCGAAGGTTTGTACATTAGAATGTGAAGAAGGGGAAGAAGCGACGGGATATGATGGTTGTGGATGTGCAGAGGGATGCGTTAAAAAATGTCCAACTATGCCGACATGTGGGGCATGTGAAGTGCCAAACTATAATACCTGCAGTTGTGAGTATGATACGAGTTGTTGTCCAGAGTTTAGTGGGTGTTCTGCGTGTGAGACAGAAGTGAAAGATGAGAAGGGTTGTTCGATAGGTTGTGAACAAGGGCCAGACTATGCGGAATGTTTTTGCTCTGGTTCTGAGAATCCTTACTGTTGTATGAATCCACAAGAAGAGAGTTGTGTAGATTATTGTGTCAAGTGTGGAGATTGTTGTGTAGCCGATCCCTGTCATGATGATGAATCGACGGATCCTGTTTGTTGTGCTTTACTGACGGAAGGTGGCTTTTGGGCGGGGGACAGATGTTGTTTAGAT
>CASDQF010000031.1 GCA_949282845.1 uncultured Alphaproteobacteria bacterium
AACAGCGATACCCTGATAAAGAGGAATACCGGAAATAGCGGACAGAAGAGCATAAAGCTCTGCAGAAGAAGCTGAATCACCGTCTATAGGACCATAAGATTGCTCTATGGCAATACTTGCGTCTAAAGACAAAGGTTCATCTTTTGCAAATTGAGATGCCAAAAATGATGAAAAAATCAAAACGCCTTTCGAGTGTAATGGTCCGCCTAACTCAACTTCTCGTTCAATATCGATAATATTGCCTTCTCCTACGCGAACTTGACAGGTTAATCGACTGGGCTTTCCAAAACGAATATGTCCATATTCTTGAACGGCAAGAATATTGATTTGACCTATTTCATGGGTGTCAGTATTGATTAAAATAGTTCCATTTTTAATGTGTTCTAACTCACGTTTATGGAGGTTATCTGAACGGCTAATTTTTGCTTCTAAGGCTTGATTAATGTGTTTTTTTTCAATTAACATAGATTTTTCTGCTCTAGCAAAGTAATCTGCTTCCTTCATTAAATCAGAGACCATAGATAATCTAGTTGTTAACTTGCCTGCTTCTTCCGAGACACGGGAGGCATATTCAATCAATCGCTCGATGGCATTTTTTGAAAAAGGTTTTAATTTATATTTTCGACCAAGTGTTGCAATTAAAGCAGCATATTTTTCAATATTTTCATTTGTGCGATCAATTCTAGGATAAAAATTAGCTTCTACTTTAAATAAGCGATGAAAATCCATATCATTTTCTGATAAAGCGTAATAAAGAGCGTTATCACCGATAAGAACGATTTTTATATCCAACGGTATAGGCTCTGGTTCTAGAGTTGTGGTGCTGATAACGCCAGCTTCTTCTTCTGCAGATTCAATATGGATTTTTTTAGATTTAAGAGAACGTTTTAAACTTTCCCAAGCAGCGGGATGATTACAGATATCTCGTGCATCAATAATTAAAAAGCCTCCATTTGCTTGATGAAGAGCTCCTGGTTTTATTAAGCTGAAATCAGTGACAAGCGTTCCGAACTGTTGCATTCTTTCCATTCGTCCGACCAGATTAGGTAAATTAGGATGGTCTAAGTATAAAACAGGAGCTCCCTTTTTTTCAGAGTTGTGAATGAGTAAATTAACACGATAACGATTGTGAATATGGGTGCTTTTTTTGGAGCGTTTAATAAAATTAGAAAGAGGATCTTCTTCGGTTTCATCTTTTGTGTCTAAAAAGAGTGAAACATTTTCCGCAATATCTTCTTTCATTTCGGAGATATATTTTTTGGCGTCTGGTATATTTGCATATTTTTTTAACAGATCTTGAATAAGCCCTTGAACAGCATCTTGTGTCATTTGTTGATTTAAGAAGTCGATTTGTTCTTTTTCTTCTTTTTCCCATTTAGGTACTTCTTTTACGGCTTGTTCTAATTTTGCTTGAGTTTCATTCATTTGTTCTAAAATACGCTTACGAGTTTCTTTCGGAAGCTTATCAAAGACTTCTGGTGTTAGAACTTCACCATCTTTTGTCGGAGCAACGACCAGTCCGGTTGGCATGCGCAGAATAGCAACATTTTTTTTGCCTTTTGCAACGGATTGTAAGGAGTTAAAATAAGCTTCTCTTTGATTTTTAAAACGTTCTTGAATAAGTTTAACTTGGCTATTGTATTTATTGCCTTCAAAAACAGAAGGAAGAGCTTCTTCTGCCGCTGTAATAAATTTTTCAATATCCTTGACAAAAGCACGGCCTTTCCCGGTAGGTAATCGTACAGCGTTTGGTTTGTGAGGAAAATCAAAATTATTCACATAACACCAATCATCAGGACTTTTTCGTGTCAGAGCTTCTTTTTGTAAAAGTTGTAAAGCTAGACTTTTTTTCCCGATACCTTCTATGCCTAAACAAAAAACATTATACCCGTCATCAGGCATATTCATAGCAAATTCGATGGCTTTGATAGCTTTTTCTTGACCAATCACATCAGGATTGTTTTCAAGTTCTTTAGTAGACTTGAAATTTAAAGATTTTAAAGAACATGGATGATAAAGCTCTTTAACCGTCAGTTCATGTTTTGTCATTTTTTCTCCTCAGATTATAATGTCTTTTTTATTTTTCCCTGTTTTCTGTTAACAAGCCGTTAAAATAAGAAATTATTTTTATAGTCAAAACATTTTTTTTGAGTTATAATATGCTTGAACAACGAGATAAGGAGACGAATGATAGACGGCTTCACCACGTGGCAAAAAATCCGCTTGTGGCTCAGCGATTATAAATTTATGGAAAAACCGCTCGCACAAGTCGAGAGATTTTTTGACGATTATATCATTTACTTACGTTATATTTTTGCCCTCTTTATCCTAACGGTTATGTTTATTTTGCTTCGTTTGGTCTTAAAATGGGTATTAGGTTGGCGTCATGCCACTTTTTTTCGTTCAACTTCATCTGGTATAGAATTAGAATTTTGGGAACGCTTCCAAATGGAAGATGAAAAACGTTCCTTAAAAGAATTAAAGGAAATTTTCGAAGAAGAACGTCGTTTGGCACAGAAAAAAAATAAGAACGCTCTTGGTTCTGAACACATACCATATGGTTCTGCGTTATTGCAGCAAATTGTTACGGCTGTTAATCAGGGATTGGCGGATGCTGAAATCGTTAAAATTTTACCGGCGAATATTTCATTGATTGATGTTTTACCGATTGTTGAGGCAATTCGTTCTTTTCGTGACTTGGCAGCACGTAAAATTTTAGAGCCGAAATCTCGAGAAAAACGAGATTATGCTCGAGCGCTTAAAGAAATGTCGCTTGGTCATCCTGAGCGTGCAACGCGTTTAATGAAAAAAGAGTTGGTTCGTCAACAACAAGTCTTATTCGGTTTAAGAGATAAACTTTTACAACAATATGCTCGAAAAGAAGCAGCTCAATTGGCTTTACATTTAGGTCTGATTTTAGGTATGTATGATACTCAATTGGCAGATAAAGCTTTTCGACGTGCCTTAGAGTTAAATCCAAAAGACTCTAAGGGACTTATTTTATTCGGTCGTTTTCGTCAGAAAACGGTGGGACAACAAGATAAAATTATGGAAAAAACTTTTTTAAAACTCGCAAAAGGCATAGATCGGACACTTCAAAATTATATGTTAAATTATGCTGTTGAAATGGTTCGAAAATCAGAAATACGAAATCGTCAAGAAGAGATACGAAACCGTATTCAAGACGAAAAAGAACGTTATAATGAGGCGGTTAATGTTGAACGATTAAAAGTACGAGAAGCTTTAAAATTGGCTCGGATGCGCGATATCGCCGACGAAGTGCGTGTTCGTTGATTGTATCCCCATCAAATTAAATCTGCTTTAGTTTTTGTGTTTTTTCAACAACTTGTTAGTTAGGTAAAAAAACAAGATTTTGTCAATAAAAAAAACATTATTTTTTTCATGATTTTTTACATTTTTTGCTAGGCTTTTTCCTGAAATTTGGTATACTGAGCAAAGTTAAGGCAAAAGGTCCTGTTTTGGGCCAATTTAAAAAGGAAGGAATATAAAAAATGGTGAAATTTGTCATTGAACGCGATTTGCTTTTAAAGTCTTTGTCTCATGTTCAAAGTGTCGTAGAACGGCGTCAAACTATTCCTATTCTCTCTAATGTCTTGTTGGAAGCAAATACGGAAAACGGCGGGACACTCTTACTTCGAGCGACCGATAATGAGTTGGAAATTTCAGATAAAACTCAGGCAAACGTCGAAAAAACGGGTTCAATTACGGTTTCTGCTCATAAGCTTTATGATATCGTTAAAAAAATGCCAGATGGCGCTCAAATTGAATGCGCTTATCAAGAAGATACAGCTCAACTTATGGTGAAATCAGGTCGTGCTCGGTTTGCATTGCCAACGATTCCTGCAGAGGGCTTCCCGACAATGACTTTAGAAAGTGCACCATTTTCTTTTGTGCTGACTACCGCAGAATTACAAGGTTTAATCGATCGGACGCAGTTCGCTATTTCAACAGAGGAAACGCGTTATAATTTAAATGGTATTTATTTACACGAAAAAACAGGAGAGAACCCCGTTTTAAAAGCTGCTGCGACAGATGGTCATCGATTGGCTACGGCAGAAGTTGCTCTGCCTAAGGGAGCTTCTGGTATGCCAGGCGTTATTATCCCTCGCAAAACAATCGGTGAATTAACTAAGTTAATAGCTGAAACCGCTCAAGATGTGACAATTTGGGTTTCGGAAAATCAGATTCGTTTCTCTTTCGGAGATGTTATTTTATCTTCTCGCTTAATCGATGGAACTTATCCAGATTATGATAAAGTGATTCCTCAGGGAAATGATAAGTTTTTGGAAGTTGATTCTGCCTCTTTAACAACCGTTGTCGATCGTGTCGCTGTTATTTCTGAAAAGTCTCGCGGTATTAAATTGTCTTTGAAAAAAGGAGCATTAATCGTTTCCGCAAATAGCTCAGATGAAGGTATGGCAGAAGATGAAATGGAAGCCGGATATGATGCTGAACCTTTGGAAATCGGCTTTAACTATCGTTATTTGTTGGATATCTTAGCTCAGGTTAAAGGGGGAACAGTGCGTTTCTCTTTGCTGGATGGAACTTCTCCTGTCGTTATACAGGATGCAAATGATCCTTCGGCGTTATATGTCTTGATGCCAATGCGCGTGTAAAGGAAATAAAGTGGCTTCTTGTTTAAAACAACAACAAAAGCGTTTGGGAATCGAACAGCTTCGTTTGACGAACTTTCGGTGCTATGATTCGTTAACCTTAAATCTGGATGAGGAATTACCTCCGGTTGTTTTAACCGGCCATAACGGCGCAGGGAAAACGAATATTTTAGAGGCTGTTTCTTTTCTTGTTCCCGGAAAAGGCTTACGTTCTGCGCGTCTTTCTGATATTTCTAAAAGAACTCCCGCTGCCAGAGATTTGCCGCCTGAAGTTGTTTCTATGCCTATAGAGTGGGCTGTTTCAGCCCATGTAAGAACTTTAAACGGTGTCGTAAAGCTCGGGACGGGTCGAACAGATGCTTCTGAGCGTCGCCAAATTCGTATTGAAGGTCAAGCAGCAAAGACCCAAAGTGAGTTAGGAAATTACCTGAGCGCAATCTGGCTAACGCCCGCTATGGATCGATTGTTTAATGGAGATCCTGCCTCTCGACGCCGTTTTTTGGATCGATTGGTTCAAGCTTTTGATGCCGGACATGCAACGCTTTCTTCTGATTATAATTATGCATTGAAACAATGGGGGAATTTGCTAAGAGAAGGGCGATTAAATGATACTTGGCTATCCGTTTTGGAGGAAACTATAGCGGAAAAAGGCGTTGCTATTGCTGCTGCTCGTCGTGATATTGTCTCCAGACTGACATATTTTTTGGAAAAAGAGCCCGATGATTTATTTCCTTCGGCTATTATTACTTTAAACGGCCTTTTGGAAAATTGGTTGGAAGAAATGCCTGCCATTGATGCGGAAGAGCGTTTCCGTGAAAAGTTAAAAGCATCACGGCATTTATATGCAGACGGAGGTTCGGTGCAAGGAGCTCATACATCAGATTTTTCCGTTTTGCATAGAGAAAAAGGAATAGATGCGGCGCTGTGTTCAACAGGGGAACAGAAAGCTCTTTTAATTTCAATTATTTTAGCTCAAACGAAGGCTCAGATGCAAGAGAAAGGGCAGTGTCCTATTTTATTGTTGGATGAATTAGCTGCTCATTTAGATTCGTTTCGACGAGATGCTCTATTTGAAAAGCTATTATTTCTGCCAGCTCAAGTTTGGTTGACGGGAACAGATGTGACAGTCTTTACCTCTTTGTATCAGCATGCACAGTTTTTTAATATCAAAAATGCAACAGTCTCCACTTTAGCGGAAGTTGCTTAGAGAAAGGTGAAAAAATGGAAAATATCAATGATTTAGAACCAGGAAAATCCGGAAATCCAGAAGATAAGGCTTATGACGCCGAATCCATCAAAGTGTTAAAGGGGTTAGATGCTGTTCGGAAACGGCCGGGTATGTATATCGGTGATACAGATGATGGTACAGGTTTGCATCATATGGTATATGAGGTACTGGATAATGCAATTGATGAGGCGTTAGCAGGCTATTGTGATAAAACCGAAGTTATTTTAAATCCGGATGGTTCTGTGACAGTTATTGATAATGGTCGAGGAATTCCAACAGATATTCACAAGACAGAAGGTGTTTCAGCAGCTGAAGTCATTATGACAGAACTTCATGCAGGCGGTAAATTTGATCAGAACTCTTATAAAGTATCCGGAGGTCTCCATGGCGTTGGTGTTTCTGTCGTTAATGCTTTGTCAGAACGGTTAGATTTGCGTATTTGGCGTGATGGCAAAGAACATTATATGCAATTTAAAAACGGCGTTCCTGTAGCTCCTTTGGCAGTTGTCGGAGAAGCAAATGAGAAAAGAGGAACATCTGTTACTTTCTTGCCATCTAAAGAAACATTTAAAACGATAGAGTTTGATTTTACGACATTAGAACATCGAATGCGTGAATTAGCTTTTCTTAATTCAGGAGTTCGTTTGATTTTAATTGATCGTCGTTCATCTGAAGAAAAAAGGGTCGATTTATGTTATGAGGGGGGTATTAAAGAGTTTGTTAAGTACCTTAATCAGTCCAAGAATAGTTTACAGTCAGAAGAGTTTTCAGCTACAGGAGAAAAAGATGGCATAACTGTTGATATCGCAATGGAATGGACAGATGGTTATCATGAAACCTGCTTATGTTTTACCAATAATATTCCACAGCGCGATGGGGGGACTCATTTAGCTGGCTTGCGTGCTGCATTAACACGGACTATTAACAATTATGCGGCAGAATCTGGTTTGACAAAAAAGGAAAAAGTAGAGTTAAACGGTGAAGATATGAGAGAAGGTTTGACTTGTGTTTTGTCTGTAAAAGTGCCCGATCCCAAATTTTCATCTCAGACAAAGGATAAGTTAGTTTCTTCAGAAGTTCGTCCGGTCGTTGAGAGCGTTATTTCTGATAAATTAGAGCAGTGGTTAGAAGAGCATCCTGCTGATGCAAAACAAATTATCGGTAAAGTCGTTGAAGCAGCGGCAGCACGTGAAGCAGCTCGAAAGGCTCGAGAATTAACACGTCGAAAAGGTGCTTTAGATATGGCTTCTTTGCCTGGAAAGTTGGCAGATTGTCAAGAAAAAGATCCGGCTCTGTCTGAAATCTTTATCGTTGAGGGAGATTCGGCAGGCGGTTCCGCAAAACAAGGTCGTAACCGAGCAACACAAGCTATTTTGCCTTTGAGAGGTAAGATTTTGAATGTAGAACGTGCTCGTTTTGACAGAATGCTTAGCTCGGCTGAAGTAGGAACAATGGTGACCGCATTCGGAACAGGTATCGGACGTGATGATTTTAATGCCGATAAGTGTCGTTATCATAAGATTATTATTATGACGGATGCGGATGTTGACGGAGCTCATATTCGGACGCTTTTGTTAACGTTCTTCTTCCGCCAAATGCCTGAATTAATAGAACGTGGTTATATTTATATTGCTCAACCTCCTTTATATCGAGCTAAAAGAGGAAATTCGGAAATTTATCTGAAAGATGATAAAGAAATGGAAGAGTATTTAATTAACATCGGAACAAATGATGCTGTGTTGGTGATGGGGGATGGAACACAAATAGCCGGAGCAGATTTAGTCCATCGTGCAGAACAAGCTCGGACAGCACGGCAACTTATTGTTAATATGGCAAAACATGTTCCTCCTCGGATTTTGGAGCAGATGGCCATAGAAGGTCTCTTTAGTCCGGATGTTGACTTTAATCCGAATTTTGTTGAGCGATTGGATGCCATAGAGCCAGAGTATGAGCGCGGTTGGAAAGCTGAACACAATAATAATCAATTTGTTTTCTCGAGAACTTTGCGAGGAGTGACGGAGAAATGTGTCGTAGATGAAGCAACGTTGACTTGTGCAGAAGCTCGTTGCTTAGATGAAATGCGAGCAGATTTAAAAGAGTTCTATACGCAAAAGGCTCTTTTAAAGACAAAAGATGCAGAATATCCAATTACGGGACCGATCTCTTTAATTGATACGATTTATAAAATCGGTAAAAAAGGAATAGCAATTAACCGTTATAAAGGATTAGGTGAAATGAACCCAGAACAGCTATGGGAGACAACATTAGATCCTAATTCTCGTCATTTGTTGCAGGTTAAGATACCTCATCAGGGGGAAACGGATCAAGTTTTCTCCACATTGATGGGAGATGTTGTAGAGCCTCGGCGTGATTTTATTCAAGAAAATGCACTAAATGTCGTGAACTTAGACATTTAAGTTATTGATAAAAAGAGAAAGCCTCCTGTAGAAGGAGGCTTTTTTGAAAAGGCTTGACAAGAGCTTGCTTGATTTTTAAAATAAAAGAAAAAATAAAACAAAAATGTTGACAAAATAATTAAAAGACATTAAAATAAAATATAGAAGAATAGGGTTTATTAAAAAAGGAGAGAGAAAATGGTAGAACACAATAATCAACAAGAGTTTGGAACACCAATTGAGGCGTCTCAAACAAGTGATTTCTTAAAGAAATCAAAAGAAACTAAAGCTTTTGGTAATAAGGGCTTCTTTAATGTTTTTAAAAAGAAAGCAGCTTCTATTGGCGCAGCAGGATTAGTTGCTGCCGGTAATTTACTCTCTGGCGGTGCAGCATTGGCTGGTGGTGCAGCTGTTGTTGGTGCTGCGATGGCTCCAACTGAAGCAAAAGCTGATAGCTACTCATGGACAAATTTTTGGGCTAATGGAAACTTGGGACAATTAGTTCGTGTCGGTGCAAGTTTATATTCAACAATTGATACATCTATTTATGGATATAAATTTAAACAAGGGCTTGAAAAACAAGCAGCTGATGTGAGTGCTGCTTATTATGTCAATATGCAGTCTATTCAGAAAACAGTTGATTTCTGGAATAAACCGACAACAGGTGCTATTGATCGTGTGACAACTTTAATTCGAGAAGGATGTAATGCTTATAATCGCTCATATATGCTTACAAAGCAAGGGAAAACAAATGAAGCGGTTAAAGAAGCAGAGGCTTACTATAAGGCTTTAGAGATGGCAACAAATATCAGTGATGGTCAATTCCCAAATTCAACAGCTCCTGAAATGATCAAGGCGATTGAAAGTTGTAAAAAAGGGGATACTTATGATGTTGCCAAAGTGCTTCAAGTTACTTCGCAGATTGCTGCAAATAAAAAACAGGGAACTGTAAATTGGGCAAATGCAACTAGAAATCAAGCTGCTCAATATTTTACTCAACAAAGAAATAATATTCAACGGCAGGCAGCTAGTGTTGATGCTTCTACGAATAGAGCAATTAACCAACTCTTCGGTAATGTTGCGAATGCTGTAAGTGGCGTTGGTGTCAGCATTGGTAACAATTCTTGGAGCTGGAGTCGTTAATTTAAAAGAGGGAAAAATGGAAGAAAATAAGAAAACAGATTCTTCTGCAGGACAAAATGTAGAAGGAAATCAGGCAACAGAAACTACTCGGAAAAGTCGTTCCGGTTGTGCTTTATGGTCTATAACGGGTATTGTTGCTCTTTTAGGTCTGGCGGGTGCATTGTACTATGCTTATGCTCCGGCAGAAAAAGAGAACAAAGAGCCGGTTATCGAGAAAAAAACAGAGAATACAGCTCAAACCGTAAAAGAAAATACGACACCAGAACAGGAAAATGTGGCGCAGGGCAATACAGAAAATAAAAATGTATCTGTCCAAGAGGAGGCAGGAAAAGCCTTAGCTGAGGAAAAACCAAAAACAGTTGAGGTATCTGTTGATGTGCTAAAAGATTTACAGCAACAAATTGCTGATTTAAAGAAACAAGTAGCTGAAAAGCAAAATGTTCCTGTTAATCAAGGGGGTACAACTATTATTGTGAATGCACAACGTTCTGAAACAAATTCTACTGCTCAAGGTGGTACATATGGTTATCAAAAAGATGGCACTTATCGTGCAAAAACACCAGCAGAAATGTTGTTAAGTTCACAACGTTTGATGGATACAATGCCTGCTACATCAGATTATACCTTTTCTCAAAATGGAAATGGGACTGTTGAGCATTTAACGGTTCGTTCAAATCGTGCTGTGACAGACATTACAACGGTCAATGGGAAAGTGGTTCAACGTCAGGGACAGGTATCTGGTTTTTATAGCCCTTCAGAAACAGGGGCGGTAAGAAAGGCTGTCATTTTACCGACGACAGTTTCTACAAAAGAAATGGATGTTTCCAAAACGAATGTTCGTGTTTATGGAGACTAAAAAAATCTCTCTTTGTTCTACCGAAAATCCTCTCTTTTAAAGAGAGGATTTTTTTGAAGAGTAAAAACTTCCAAAGAGTTAAAATAGTATTGTTCTATTTAATTCGTTCGAATATACGTGATTGCAGCTGAGATGATAAACCGTCACATTCCTGCATAATAGGTCTCCATTTACGGACATGATGAGCCGAACCTTCTTTTAAATTATGTATAGGAATGGTCCAACGACAAGTTCGCTTTAAAAGGGGTTGCATTTTTTCTCCAAATTCTTCTGAGCGATTGATGAAATCTTCCGGTGTGTAAATAGGTGTTGTAAAACAGGGAAGAGAAACAATACAGCCTGTTAAATCAGTCATATGCATTTGTTTTTGTAATGGTCTGATATAATCTTTTTCTAAAAGATAAGCATTAGATTTTTTCATGAGGACAAGATGCTCTTTAAACATTTTAGAGAATTGAAAAAAGAAATTCCGTCGTCCTTTTTTTTGAATAGAATTGATATAAGTTGATAATTGATAAGAAAAGGTCTTTAAACGCAAATTTTTCGGCGTTTTAGAAGAAATGGGTTCAAAAGATGTTTGAATATTGGTGATTTGATCAAAAACTTCTTTAGCAATAGCCGTTCCTCCCCAGCTTAAAGGCTTTTGTATATAAATGGTCCAGCCTATAGGTATTTTACCCGAAAGAATAGAGGAAATATCTTCTGCATCAAAATGTCTGTTTAGAAATTTAGGACATATATCGGGAAGTTTTTTTAAGAAAATAGGGATAATAACTTTTTCTAGCTCTTCCTTACGATAGCTTTCATCTTCTGTTAACAACATAATACGGTGTTCTTTAAAACTATAAGGAAGTGGTTTTTGGCTTGACATAACGTCCTCATTTAATGAATAAGAGATTTATTTTAACAAAAAAAAGAGAAAAAGTCAATTATTCGCTTATTTTGTTTGACAGAGTTTTTCAGAGGTTTTATTTTGAATAAAAAGGGGAGACAGAAATGGCATTTAAGAGTAAACAACTACGTTCTTATACTCCAAAAGAAGAGTTATGTCATGTTTTAGTACATAGTTTGGGTATTGCATTAAGTATAGCTGCATTGGTTATTTTAGTTTGTTTATCTTCTATTTACGGAAATGTTTGGTCTATCGTTTCTTGTTCAATTTTTGGGGCTAGTTTAATTTTGCTGTATACTTCATCGACTTTATACCATTTAATTCCTCCTTCAAGTTTAAAGAAAAAATTAAAAAAAATGGATCATATATCAATCTATTTTTTAATTGCAGGAACCTATACTCCTTTTTTGCTGGTTTTAATGCGAGGTCCGATCGGATGGACTTTGTTTGGAATTGTATGGGGATTAGCTCTTTTGGGAACAATATTGAAACTATTCAGTTCAGCTTCTGGAACAAAGTTATGGTCGATAGGACTTTATTTGGCAATGGGGTGGTTGATTTTAGTTGCTTCTAATCAGTTAATTTCTGTTATTTCTCCGCGAGGTCTGACTTTTTTGATTTTAGGTGGTTTGTTTTATACTTTAGGCATTTTCTTTTATATTTGGAAAAGTCGAGCCTATACGCACGCCGTTTGGCATTTGTTTGTTTTAGCCGGGAGTATTATGCATTTTTTTGCTGTTTTATTTTCATGTGTTTTTGTGTAAGGAGAGAGAATGTCAACAGTTACATCAGAATTTTGTTTTATCCTTTCTTCAACAGGTAAAGCAGAATCTTTTTCTTTAAAAAGAGCTGAAAAGATAAAAAATAAACCAGTTTGGATACATATTGATGGTGAAGATAAGGAACATGCAGAATGGTTGCGTGAAAAAAGTGGTTTAGATGAGGTTGTTATTGATAATTTATTGGATGAGGATCCTCAACCACGTTATTTTACTTTGCCACAAGGCATCTTTATTGTTCTTCGTGGAGTAAATTTAAATCGACATGCTGATGTTGAAGATATGATAGCTTTGCGTATTTGGATTGATCGGCGGCAGATTATTTCTGTTTCTCATCAGAAGTTGCCATCTGTAGAAAAAATAGGCGCATTACTTGAAAAAGGAAAAGGTCCGGCGACACCAATGAATGTTTTTATTCGGATCGCGGAAGTGATGAATGATGGTATTTCAACGGTTGTTTCCAGAATAGAAGATGAGTTGGACGATATTGAAGAGGCTGTAATAGATGCGGATCGTCCTAGCTCTAATTTGATGCGTTCTCAAATTTCTGAAATTCGGCATAGAATTTTAGGGTTACGTCGCTATTTAGGTCCTCAACGTGATGTTTTCATTGCTCTAAAAAGTTTAGATAATGA
>CASDQF010000032.1 GCA_949282845.1 uncultured Alphaproteobacteria bacterium
ATTTTGTATTTTCTTTTGATTTAACTGCAGGCTTAGAAGCCGGTTTAACCTTTGGCTGCGGCTTAGGTTTAGTGTCCATTTTAACTTTCGAACTTTTTGCCTCCACAGCATTTTTTGGTTTAGGTTGAGGTTTTGGTTTAGGAGCTTCTTGAATAGCTTTTTTTTCCTTCGGAGGAGCTGGCTTAGGTTTGGGAGCTTGAATCTTTTTAGGCTTTTGAACCGTTTTCAATGGCGGTAAATTTGTTTTTTCACTTATTTCCACCTGACGCAGATCTATCATAATAGGAGCACTAACAGTCTTTCTACGTTGTGCCTCCCAAGCAGGAAACTGTATTAACAACAACGCAAAAACGATAACATGCAATAAAATGGAGTAAAAAAAAGATCCTCCCACCGCTTATTTCCTTTTTGTCAAATGACGCGGCACCTGCATTGCCTCCGCATCTGTTTTCAATCCAACTTGCGTATAACCGGCGGCCCTTAAAAGAGCCATTAACTCAATAACATTGCCATAAGAAGTGCTTTTATCTGCGCTGATAATCATTTTAATTTCAGGATTCTCGGAAACAATCGCCTGGATCTTTGGCAAAAGTTCCTGAGAGGAAACTTTTTGTGTTCCGATAAAATACTCACCTTTTTGATTAACGCCCAAATCCAAAGTTTTTTCATCACCTTGCAATGTTTGACCATCTCCTCTAGGTAAAGACAAAGGGATACCTGTCGTTAACATCGGTGTTGTAATCATAAAAATAGCTAACAAAGAAGTCATCACGTCAATCAAAGGTGTTAAATTGACATCAGATCGAATACTTGTTCTACGCCGTTTTCGAGCGGTAAAAGCCATTTACTCTTCTCCTCCGACACTTTCGATTTGGCGGCTGATAATTGCTGATAATTCGCCTGCGAAAGTTTCCATTTGATTCGTAAAGCGCTCAATATCATTTGAAAATTTATTATATGCCACAACAGCCGGAATAGCTGCTACCAACCCAACTGCCGTCGTCAACAGAGCTTCCGCGACTCCAGGAGCAACCGCCGTAATATTTGTATTTTTTGTCACACCGATTGATTGAAAACTATCCATAATTCCCCAAACAGTTCCGAACAATCCCAATAGCGGAGAAACTGAACCTGTAGATGCTAAAAAAATCATTTGATTGCTCAATGCTTCGACTTCTCGATCAATCGCAATTTGCATGACCTTATCTATACGCTCTTGCACATTAACGCCTTTAACCAAAATTTCCTTTTTATTACGGCTCGAACGTTTCCATTCTTTCATTGCGGCAATAAAAATCGCAGATAACGGATCTGTCGGCTTACCATCTAATTTTTCATATAGAGCCTCCAAAGATGTTCCGGACCAAAATTTTCTTTCAAAAGCAGCTGAACGCTCTCGTATTCTACGGAAAGCTCGCACTTTATCAATAATAATCGCCCAAGACCACACAGACGCCAACAATAATCCAATCATTAAAATTTTCATGAAAATATCTGAGTGCTCAAACATCCCCCAAAGTGACATTGTGACACGAGTTGTTGCTTCTACTTGTGGCTGCATGTTTCTTCTCCTAAATACATTTTAAATTTCTCTTTTAACTCTGCGGGAATGCGCACAGGTCGTAAAGCCCTCACATCGATAAAGGCTAAATAGACTTTTAAATCCACCAATTCTTGTTCATTTCTCGTCATGGTTTGACGCATCACCATAGAGGCAGCGCCTAATTCCTCCAAAGAAGAAGACACCGTTATAATATCTTCCAACTTTGCCGGTCTTTTATAATCTATTTCAACTCGACGAACAACAATCGCAAATCCCTCATCAAGCATTGCTTTATTCGTCAATCCCAAAGCATGCAAAAACTCTGTCCGAGCCCGTTCTGCGAATTTTAAATAATTTGCATAATAGACTATACCACCGGCATCCGTATCTTCATAATAAACCGGAATATCTAATGTATACTTCACTCTTTTTCTCCATCAAATAAGGACGGCATTATCTCCGGAGCCGACAATCCCAAATGCTTAAAGCCGGCTTGAGATAACATGCGGCCACGTGGGGTACGCTGCACTAATCCTTCCTGCATTAAATAAGGTTCAATGACTTCTTCTATTGTATCTCTTTCTTCCGATAACGCCGCTGATAATGTATCTGCACCAACCGGGCCCCCGCCATATTTTTCAGCAATACACCGCAAATAACGTCTATCCATTGCATCCAACCCAGCCTTATCTACTTCCAGATGACATAAAGAACTGTCGGCAATCTCGCGATCTATTTCTTTTTTTCCTGCAACAACAGCAAAATCGCGCACGCGCCGTAATAAACGACCGGCAACACGTGGCGTTCCTCTGGAACGTTTAGCTATTTCATGAGCCCCTTCTTCCGTCATACCGATTTTTAAAATTTTAGCAGCCCGTGTAACGATTTTTTGTAAATCTTCCGTATTATAAAAATTTAACCGAATAGGAATACCAAACCTATCACGAAGAGGCGTTGTCAAAAGACCTGATCTTGTCGTGGCTCCGACTAAAGTAAACGGTTGCAAGTCAATCCGAACAGACCGAGCCGCGGGCCCTTCACCAATCACTAAATCTAACTGAAAATCTTCCATTGCAGAATATAATACTTCTTCAATTGTCGGATTTAATCTGTGAATTTCATCAATAAACAAAACATCATTAGCTTCAAGATTAGTTAAAATAGCTGCCAAATCTCCAGCTTTTGAAATCATAGGCGCTGCTGTAGGACGAAAACCGACACCAAGCTCTTTTGCAATAATTTGCGCTAATGTTGTTTTTCCAAGCCCAGGAGGACCGTAAAGCAAAACATGATCTAGAGCTTCTCCTCTTTCTCGAGCCGCTTTAATAAAAACGCGTAAATTATCGCATGCTTGTTTTTGACCAACGAAATCGCTGAGTGTTTGTGGACGAATCGATGCATTTAACTCATCTTCTCCAGCCATCTTACGCGGCGTAATTATTCTTTCTTCAACCATGATTTTGTCCTATTTCCTTTAACGAAAGTCGTATCAGCTCACTTGTCCCAATATCCGTATGTTCTTTATAAATTGAAGCAATAACGACACCTGCTTCACTACGGCCGTATCCTAAGTTCGTTAACGCAGAAATAGCCTCTTCCATTACATTATTGATAATATGACTGACACCGGCTGGTGAATCAAGCATTCCGATAGAGTTAACAAACGGCGTTTTACCTTTCAATTCAGACACTATTCTTTGAGCCAATTTTGGACCAACACCGCTCGCCCGTGTAAAAGCCTTGGCATCTCCGGTAGCCAAAGCCATACTCAATTCTTCCGGAGAGAGCGCCGATAGAATAGCCAACCCGACTTTAGCTCCGACTCCTTGAACATTCGTCAAAACAGAAAACCATTCTTTTTCCGCTGCATCAGCAAAACCAAACAAATGAATATGATCTTCACGAACTTGTGTTTCAATATAAAGTTGAGCGGCCTCACCTCGACTTGGCATTTTTGATAAAGTTCGATTCGAACAAAAAACCCGATAGCCAACGCCACCGACATCTAAAATCAGCCAGCCGTCCATTAAGAGGTCAATAAAACCTGTCAATTTTGCAATCATTTCTGTCCCTTTTCTTCTTTTTTATTCATCATACCGATTTTTCATAAAAAAGCAAAGGAAAGAAGCAGAAAAAAAATTCAACGCCCATCTCTATTTTTAAATTGTGCGACAACAGAAGAAGAAGTTTTTTCTTGCTCCTTCTCTGGTGTTTTTTCTTCTCCTTTTTTTTCTTCAGCCGGCTGCTCAGCTGGAGCTATCTGTTCAGAAGGTTGTTTAAGCTTTAAAACAATTTTTTGCGAAACCTGAGGTCTCTTTTTCCGTGATTGTTGAGCAATCAAGATCATTTCTTCGAAAGAATTTAAAGGCTTTCTCAATAAGTTTTTAAAAAAAGAAGACCATTTTTTAATTAAACGATATCGTCGACAAAACACATCACGTCGATGATGTCGTATTTGGCAAACAGCGTCCGTCACATCAATCCAATTGGAGACAAATTTATCCTCTTGAGGAGTATTTTTAATTTTCTGGAATGCCTTATCTTGAACAAAAAAAGGAGCACCAAAATTATCTACGAAATCAAATGTTCTTGGCAATCTTTTCATAACAGCATCGATATAAACATCTTCAAAATGAATCTTTTGATGCCTTTGATACGCCTTTTTTAACGCAACCAAAGTCCTCACATCCATCCGTTTTCTTGCAGAAAAAGAAAAAAATTGTGCTAAAAGCTCTGCTTTTGTCACTTTTGCAAGAGGTTGAACAGCCTCAAAAGCAAACATTTCTGGATAGTCGTAACTATTTTTTTTATAACGTTTTTTTTCGATAGAAAGAATTTTAGCATATTTTTCTATTTCTTCTTTAAAAGCATAAGTAATTCCTCGCCGGTGAGCTTCTTTTTGTGCTACTAAAACAGACTTAGACTGCATATTCTGTAAAAGCAGCTCAATAATAGGACCATTCTTCCCCTCAACTGCATCCGTCAACAAACTTGGATAAGCATTCACATCTCCCTGACGAGCAATAAAAAAAGAAATAGCCTGAACATTTCCATTTTTACAAGCTAATGATAATGGAATTATTCCAGCTGTATCAGCTTTTGTAAAAGAGGCTCCTTTTTCCAACAAATCATCCAAGACAACCACAAAATCCAGAGGCAAGACACTCTCCGGCATAGCGCATAATGTCCTTAACTTTTCTTGTTCCGGAAAAAGAACGGGAACAGCTTTCTTTAAAGTTCTTTTTAATGCTTGCACCATTTTCCTTCTTCCCTATCTCTTTTTAGAATAGCACATTTTCTCATCTTTTTCAAACAAAACAGATAAACTTGCATTTTAGAGTAGATTTTTTTCAAAAATAGCGCTATGTATAGATTTGATTTTTTAAAAGCCACTAAAATAAGGAGAAAAAAAGATGGCAATTCGTGTAGCAATTAACGGCTTTGGCCGTATCGGACGGTTAGTCTATCGCGCCTTTTTGGAATCAGGCCGCAAAGATATTGATATTGTCGCCATTAACGATTTAGGCGATGCTAAAGCAAATGCTTATTTGTTAAAATATGATTCTGTTCATGGAATCACAAATATGGACATTTATGCTGACGGAGAATATTTAGTCGCAGGTGATTACAGAACAAAAGTAATCGCTCAAAAAGACCCAACACAACTTCCTTGGAAAGAAATGAACATCGATATCGTGATGGAATGCACAGGTATCTTTGCTGCTAAAGAAAAAGCAATGGTTCATATTCAAGCTGGTGCTAAACGTGTTTTAGTCTCAGCCCCTTCAGACGGTGCTGACAAAACAATCGTTTACGGCGTTAACCAAAATACTTTAACAAAAGATGATATTGTTGTTTCTAATGCATCTTGCACAACCAACTGTTTAGCTCCAGTTGTTTATGTTTTAAATAAAGAAATTGGAATTAAACAAGGCTTTATGACGACGATTCACTCTTATACAAACGATCAAAAAATCTTAGATCAATTGCATAAAGATTTATATCGCTCTCGCGCAGCAGCTATGAGCATGATCCCGACAAAGACAGGAGCGGCTAAAGCAATTGGCTTAGTCTTACCGGAAATGAAAGGTAAATTGGATGGCGTTTCAATTCGCGTACCGACTCCTGATGTCTCTTTAGTTGACGCAAATCTAATTATGGAAAAACCTGTGACAGTGGAAGAAGTCAATGCAATTATGAAAAAATATGCTGAAGGTGAATTGAAAGGCGTATTAGGATATAATGACTTACCTTTGGTTTCTATTGACTTTACACATAATTCTGCTTCATCAACTTTCGATGCAAACGGAACAAAAGTCATGGGCGAAACTCAATTACGCGTCATGAGCTGGTATGACAATGAATGGGGTTTTTCAAACCGGATGTTAGATACAGCCGTTGCTATGGGAAAACTCATCTAAAAAGAACTAAAGCAAAAACTGGGCACTATCAAAGTGCCCAGTCTTTTGACTAAAAAAGGAGAAAAAAAATGAAGAAAGCTTTTATCATTGGTTTGAGTATTTTAACACTTGCAGGGTGCCAAAGCACTCAAGAAGCTGACAATATGTACATGAATGAACCCCTTCCCCCCTGCAATTGTCAAACCACTCAAGCCTATACGGAAAATGTGGTTTGTGATACTGTTCAAACTGTTCGTAAAAGTCAGAACAGTTACATACAGTATCGTATCTGTACAAAAAAATTAGTTCCGACACAACCTGTACAGATTCAACAAGTGCAACAACCCATGATTATTCAACAACCTGTTCAACCAATGCCTCAACCAATTATTGTACAAGCTGAACCGGTTCAACCGCATCCTTGCACGCAAGTAATTTATGATAATTAATGAAGGAAGAAAAAATGGCAAACTTTAATACTTTAGATGATTTGCATGATATAAAAGGTAAACTTGTTTTTATTCGTGCGGATTTAAATGTTCCTGCTAAAGACGGAAAAGTAACGGATACAACTCGAATTGATCGTTTTGTCCCGACACTAAATACTTTGGCAGATAAAGAAGCAAAAGTCATTGTTGCTTCTCATTTTGGCCGTCCAGATGGTGAAAAAAAACCAGAATTTTCCTTAGCTTTTATTGTTCCGGAATTGGAAAAAGCTTCTGGAAAGAAAATTACATTTGTCGATGACTGTATCGGAGAAAAAGTAGATACAGCCGTTGCAAATATGAAAAATGGCGATGTTATCTTATTAGAGAATTTGCGCTTTTACCCTGGAGAAGAAAAAAATGATCCAGCTTTTGCAAAAGCATTGGCAAAAAACGTTGATATTTATGTAGATGACGCTTTTTCAACAGCACATCGTGCACATGCTTCCACAGCCGGAATGGCAAATGATGTTCCTGTTAAGGCTGCTGGTCGCTTAATGCAAGCTGAATTAGAAGCATTAGATAAAGCACTCGGCAATCCTGTCCATCCTGTTGCTGCACTAGTTGGTGGCTCAAAAGTTTCCACGAAGTTAGACTTGTTAGCAAACCTTGTTAAAAAAGTAGATTATTTGCTGATTGGCGGAGGTATGGCCCATACATTCCTAGCTGCTAAAGGCATTCCTATGGGAGAAGGTTCTTTAGTTGAACCAGGTATGATTGAAACAGCTAAAAATATTTTAGCAAACGCAGGAAACTGCACAATTGTCTTACCCACAGATTTAGTTTGGGCAAATGAATTTGGAGAAGGTCAAGAACCCCATGTTGCTGCAGTCACAGATTTGCCAGCAGGCAAGCCATTGTTGGATATAGGGCCCGAATCAACTGCAAAATTCATTGAAACCTTAAATGGTTGTAAGACATTGATTTGGAATGGTCCTGTCGGTGCATTTGAAATCAAGCCGTTTGACACAGCAACGAATGAAATTGCTCATGCTGTCGCCGAGTTAACAAAAGAAGGTAAACTGACTTCTGTTGCGGGTGGTGGTGATACGGTTTCTGCGCTGAAAAAAGCCGGTGTCAAGAAAGACTTAACTTATGTCTCCGCAGCCGGCGGTGCTTTCCTAGAATGGATGGAAGGTAAAGAACTGCCGGGTGTTAAAGTTCTAGAAAAATAAAAGACTTATTTAGAAAAAGCCTCCCCAAAGGGAGGCTTTTTTTGGTTCTTGATAAAAAATTATATGAAGAAAAAATAAATAGATCTTCGCTCTATTAAAACTTAATCATCTGATTACTTACAACCATACTCCTCATATCCTTGAGAAGCAGGAACATAATTCCACCATGTTGTTCCTTGCCCTGTCGCGATACAATAGTCGTTACCACCACAATTATAGGTTATTTGATTAGAAGATAAACTTCTATAGGTATATGTCCAATTTCCACCTCCATAACGCTTTTGGCAATATAAATCTCCCCCACAATTTTGTCTATATGTTGTTCCATCTTCAAATACTTGAGTATTTGCCCACTCTCCGCCACCCCATCTTTCTTGACAAAAAGCTTTTCCTCCACATTTATATGAAACATAGCCTTGATTTTGTCCTATGGTTGGATCATAAAGAGTCCACCCCCATTCCCAACCACATGCTTTACAAATAGTTTCACTATTTTCAGCCGATGCAGGATCACACGTAAAACATTCTCCTTGAGAATCACCACATCGTTCACCAATGTTACAGCACCAAGGATCAAGGGTTGTTCCACATTGAACTTGCGTTTCTTCATCACAACGGACAACACAAGTTCCATTATCACATGTACCTGTCTGCCCTTCATCGTTCGTACAGGCTTCTCCATTCGCCGCCGTCGATACACATTGATAACAGCCCCCCCTTAACTCTAACTTCGAACAAACCGGACAATCCTCCGGCGTCAGTTTCTCACAGCACGCTCCAACCTCGGCATTCGAACATTCTTCTTCCCTCGAACAACACCACTTCTCGTCCGTTAAACTACAAATCTGCTGTGTCGAAGAACATATACACGAACATGTGTTGTAATCAAAACCGCCTGTCGATGAACCAGCACATAACGTAAAGTCATAACATGCCCCTTGACAACATGTCTCATCCGGCGAACAACAATTCCCCTCACATTCACTAAAATTCTCTGGACATAAATGACACATCTCTCCATACCAATTCGGCATCTCTACAGGACAGACACATTGTTCATTCTCACAAACCTGTCCTCCATCGCAAATCGTTTGGCATTCCCCCTCTATCCGTTCTTCACAAGGTCCACATTGCGCTACACAACTCCCATTAACACACTCTTCCGTATCCCCACAACTCGTTACACAGCTACCGTCCTCACACTTCATACATTGTCCTGCATCGCACCCGGGAACACATTCTTTCTTACAAACTCCATTCTCACAATATTCATCCCCACTACAACTCGAGACACATAGCCCTCCTACACAACTCTCACAATTCAACGTATTACAAGCGCTCTCACAACCAATCGCACATCCATTCACATCATAGATGTATCGCTCACAACTACTGCAACTCGGACGACTACTCGAACATTTACATTCCTCTGCATCTGGATAACGACAGCAATATGGATTCGGACTATCCTGACATTTCGTTTGACACTCATATGAATCGGGATCTTTATCACAAGGATCATCACCCGATCCCGGCGGATTTAAGGTACATCCCTCTCCTTGACAACCTTCACAATCTGGCCCTTCACATTCCCCGTTCGAACCACAATCGCTCCCTGTGCAACTCGTACAATCCGGTCCTACGCAGTTCCCATCCCCATCACATTCATTCCCAACACAAATCGTGCAATCCGATCCCACACAACCGCCATTCTCGTCACAGTCACTTCCTATACAGCTAGAAGGTACGTCAGACCCTTCTGTCTCACAGCCCACTAAATTATAGTTCGCTTTACAACGACCCTGATAACATTCTTGACAATCACTACAATCCGCATTCGTCTCACAAACCTTCTCAAAATAAAAACTCATTAATACTGTATCTGTCGCTTCATCAACATGTGTCTCACATAAATCCCATAAACCACGCCTATAAACCGCTTTGTCCGTCCCTATCCGTATCTCATCTATGTCCGTCGGCTCTAACCGCAAAATCATATTACATACTCGATACGGTATCGCTTCCGCTTCAACCTTATATACATATCCATACTCCGAATTCTTCACCGTGTTCAATGTATATCCCATAGACGATAACTCATCCTG
>CASDQF010000033.1 GCA_949282845.1 uncultured Alphaproteobacteria bacterium
CACGGATAGAAAAAAAAGGATATAAAATGTTTAGAAAAGTGTTGGCTGATTTGTTAATACATGATAAATCGCTGACTGTTCGAAGTGCTGTTCTTCGAGTTTTATGTGCAATTGGTGAGAAGTATGCAGAAGAAAAAGCTGTTTTATATATGGATCATCCTGAGTTGCGTCAAGGAGCTTTGACCGGGCTGCTTAAAAGCGGAGGAGAAGGGGTTTTAATTGCTTCGGAAGGTGTTAATCGGTTGGCTGTTTCTAAGAGTGTTCGACAGCGGCGAGAAGCAGCAGAAATTTTGGAAGAAACTGGGATTAAAGGCTTTTTTAGACTTGTTTTAAGATTGATGAATGACGAAGATCTTTTAGTTCGAGAAAAAGCCGTATTAGCAGCAGGACATATCAAACATCCCTCTTTTTTACCTGTCTTGTTTCGTTCGCTTAATTCTTTAGAGTTAAGGGATAAAGCTTTACAAGCCATTAAGGAGTTCGGTTCTAAAGCCTATCCGGCGATAGAGGAAGCACTACTGAGTTCCGAACGGACTTGGTTGTGTAAGAAAACTTTAGTTTCTTTTTTGTGGATTAACGAAGATAGCGGTGCGCAAAAAGTTTTGTTTAAAGCATTAAAAAAGACACCATTTGCATTGCGCTTTGATATATTAAGGCATTTAAAGGAAATTCCTTTTCAGGCAAGTATGCATAAGCGACGTAAAATGCTTTTGCCACTCATTCATATGGATGAGGGACAGATTATGAAAATTTTATCATTTAAAAAAGCTTTAGACATCGCACCGGCTCATGAGGCTGAAGAAGTGTTCGAATTATTAAAAAAAGCTTTGGATAAAGAACTGACGAAAGTTCAGCATAGTCTTTTAATGGAGTTAACTTTGTTGTTTCCTACAGCTTTGTTTCAGAACGCTGTGCAATGTATGCTGAATCGCTCTTCAAGTCCTGAGCAACGTCGTATGGGGTTGGAATTAATAGGAGATCTTCTGCCTAAAAAGTTATACTCTTTGAAAATGATTTTAAAACAAGCTGATGTTATTTTGAGAGAAAGTAAGCTTCCAAAAGAGTTTGAAAAAATACAAGAGCTTTCCATGAATGAAGCATTTGCTTCTATTTTAAAAAGTCAATCATATAGATTGCCATGGACGAAAGCATGTGCTTTATTGGCGGTTCGAAAAATGGGTGAAGTTTCTTTAGCTTCTTTGATAGAAGATATGCTAACGGATTCTCATCCCTTAATAAGAGAGGGAGCCGTTTGGACCTTGGGACGCCTTGTCACTGATATGGACGAATTACGTCAATTGTTAAAACCCTTAAAAGAAGATCCGGTGTTTGCGGTTCGTCAGACGGTTTTAGCGGTTTTGGAAGAATAGGAGAAAAAAATGCGTTTGACTTTAGAAAAGGTTTTGGTTTTAAAAAATATTACAGCTTTTGCCGAAGCCTCTGAATCAGCCTTAAGCGATTTTATCTACGCTTCAGAAGAAGTCGCTTATTCGGCGGGACAAGAAATTGTTGCGAAAGGGGCACGAAATAACTATCTTTATATTTTGTTATATGGACGTGTCGCAATAAAAGACGGAGAAACTGTCTTGAGTGAGGCCGAGACACATCAGGTATTCGGTGAATTAACGGCTTTGACTCCAGATGTTGTGGATGTCAGTGTTGTGGCTGAGGAAGAAACAATAGCACTTAGAATTTCTTCTGAAAACTTGTATGAAATTATGACACTGCATCCAAGTATTGCTAAGGGGATTATAAAAATGCTTGTTTCTCGACTAAAAGTAATAGATAATAGGCATATTTAAAATACAGTGAAAGAGGAAAGGAAAAAAAATGAAAAAAGAAAATAAAAAAACAAAGGGAATTCCCCTTTATAAAAGGCCAACTTATATTGTGGGTACATTAGCTGTTGCTATTGCCCTTATCGCAGGTGTTTCTCTTTATTGCGGAAAAGATGGTGATCAACCTTTTACTTTGCCGGTCATTAATCAAGGTGTTATTGTTGCCAAAGTAGGAGGAGATAATGTAAAATTAGCTGAACTTGAAAAAGTAAAAGCCTCTATTCCTCAATTAAAAGATATTCCGATGGAAATTGTTTTTAATCAGTTATTGGAAGCTTATATCAATAATAAAATTATTTTGGATGAGGCAAAAAATGCTGGTTTACAAAATCGACCGGAAGTTAAAAAACTTCTTAAAGATGCGGAAGATCAAATTTTGTTCCAAGCTTATTTATCAGAACGCTTGAAAGAACGTATGACGCCGGATAAATTACAGGCTTTATATCAAGAGGAGCTGAAAAACTATAAACCGCAAGAACAAGTCCATGCACGTCATATCTTAGTTAATTCTGAGAAAGAAGCCAAAGATATTATTGTTCAATTAAAAGCGGGAGTTGATTTTAAAGAATTAGCGAATAAGCATTCTTTGGATAAAGATCCTAATCATTTAACAGGTGGAGATTTAGGTTATTTCACAAAAGGCGAGATGATACCTGAATTTGCAAATGCAGCATTTGATTTGAAAAAAGGAACTTTCTCTCAGACACCTGTTAAAACCGCTTTTGGGTGGCATGTAATTTTAGTCGAAGATAAAAGGTTAGCACCAGCTCCTTCTTATGCTGAGGTTGAGGAAGCTATTAAAGCACGTTTCATTGAATTAGATGTTCCTCAAATTATTGCAGAAGAACGACAGAAAGCTAATGTTCAAATTTTCAAAACGGTTGAACAAAAGCCAGCTGAAGTAAATACACCTCAAACAGAAACACTTCCGGCTGTGGACGTAGAAGAGGAAGAAGTTGTTGACGAAGAAATTTCAGCTGCCGCTGCTGATACGGCAAAAGCTGAAGCAGATGAAAAAACAGCTGAAAAAGCGGACGCTCAATAAATATTAGAAATGAAAATAAAAAGCCCCTCTGTTTGAGGGGCTTTTTAAATGTCTGTTTTAAGGGCTTTTTAATCGAATAGTTTTGATTACATTCCTCGACGAGTAATTGTTCCGCGAACAACCGTTCCCGAAGATGCTTCACCTTCAACCGGAGCAGTACTTTCTATATCGAATTTTGCAACACTTTCATAAGTCAGTTCCATAATTTCAGCGGCATCTATCGCTTGTGTTAATGCTTGTTGCATTTGTATTAAGTTTGTGTTTCCATCAACATATGCTTTTAACTGCTGTATTAAAGTCATGCTTGAAAAGCCTTTTTTATAAGCTTGTTCAATCATATCTACACCTTGTAAGCGTTGATGGATACGATTGATGGCGTGCATACGTGTTTGAGCTGTTTTTTCTAAGGTCGCCATTTGCTCCCGAATAGCTGTTGTCGCTTTTTCAGATGCAGCTTTTTCTGCGTTTGTTGCTCGAGAAATCGCTAAAGCTCCTTGTTCTTCGATTTTTTGTAAATCGGCCACGGAAATGGTTTCTTTAACACTGAGCTCTTGTAAGACGGCTAAAGCATCTTTGGCTCGTATCATTTCACTTTCCGCTTCTGGGGTTGGAGCAATTTCTAAAATATGTTCAGCATTCGCAACCACGGCAGCTGCTTTATCAGCGACTACTTTGACACGTTCTTTTCTTTGTTGTTCATCTAAAGCCGCTTGTTTTTGTTCTGCCTCTCGTGCTTGTTGTAAAGCTTCATTTTGAGCATCAGCGGCAGCTGTTGATATATATTTGATAAACGGCTCTAAATCAATTTCTGTTTCAGGCGCATTTGCCAATCCTTTGACAACAAGTGATACCGGTGGGAAACCTGCAAATGGCTGCATTGTTAAACCCATGGAAGATAAAATCATCCAATTTGGCATATCAAAGCTTAATTGAATAATCGCATTGGCATCGCTGGCTCGGAAAAGGGCATCAGACGTGCGAACCGTTCCGTTTGTGACCGCATAGCTGCCTGCTAATGATTCAAAAGGAGTTTCTCCTGTCGTCATTTCTTTTTTCAATCGATTTGCTAAGCCATCTGTACTGATTCCTTTGGTGACAACGACCTGCACACTTCTTTCAAAGGTATTGAGATTTAAGCTGGATACGATACCATTTTTTATTGAAAAGCGTCCATTGGCAGATAAAGCTTTTATCATGTCTTCTATGGAGTTGCCTCGTGTTGTTAAATCTGTTGAAAAGCTGGCTGAACCGGATTTTAGACGGAATAATCCCAAACGTAAAATATCCGGTTTTAATGCGACATCTTCTGCTTGAATAGTTGCTCGAAGCATGGGGACAGCAGTGCTTGTGTTTAGATTAGCTGTCATATTTAATGAGCCGCCATTGAGCGTTCCTTTGAAACTATCAATAGAAAGAACATTTTCTTTAAGGGTGTAATGTGAGGAAACTAAATCCATATCAATCGGACCAAATAAGAGCTTGTCCGTTGTAACAGTCATATCTAAATCCAGATTATTAAGTCCCTTAAAGTCTAATAGGTCATTAGAAAATTGAGCTTTTCTGTTTTGTGGGTTAATTCCACGGAACAGGCTTTTTTGAGGAATGAATTTTTCTAAATAAAGTAAGCTTGAAGATAAATTACCTTTTAAAGCGAGGCGATTTTCTGGACGTGTGACTGTTATATCACCCTTTAAACGCTGATTACCAATCATGAGCTCACTTTGCATCAAAGAAAAGTCATCCGCGGTTCCTTTTAAATTCGATTTTAAAGTGAAAGCTCCGGTAAGAGAACGTAAACTATTAAAATTCGGATTAAATAATTTTACAAACTGTTGAAAGTTTGGATGAGCTAAATTTAACGCTAAAGAATAAGCTGGGGTTTGAGACAGATTATCAATCGTTCCACTCATATTCACTTGAGCTTGAGAGAATGTGTTTTCTAAATTAACTTTAAGAGCATCAAGAGTTCCCGATACGGTTCCTTTTAATTCGACACGGTTTAAAGCTCCTTGAATAGGTGTTGAAATTTTAGCGCGTTCTAAGAACACAGATGCTTTTGGAATAGAAATATTATAAGTTAAGTTTTGAACATAAATAGAACGATTGGGGAGTTGTTGAATACGAGCCGTCATGTCAATATCAGCGGTTGCTGCTTGGGATAGGTTCATTTGAGAAGTAACCCATTCGCCGGAACGGATATAACCGTCATATGTTAGCTTTTGAATTGGAATGTTACGGAAAGTAACATCATTTCCGACAGCTTTAAGCTTGAAATCAATTTTAGATAGCATATCTGTATCTAGAAGCTTATCTCTTAATTCTGTTAACAGGGAGACAAAATTTCTGTTTTCTTCAGGAGTTTTATAAGGAAGATATGTATCAATGTTAATATTCTTTAAGGTTAAATCGGCGACACCGGTTGGTTTCTTTTCTGTTAAAGAGAAGGCAACCGCACCTTTAATCGACCCATCATTTAATGAAGCTTCGATATTGTTAAACGAGATATCTGTAGGTCTTAGAACCATAGAACCTTGTAACTTTACATTGTCGAGGCCGCTTAAATCAACAATTGAATCGGCGGGCAGTTTGAACCATTCGACAGCCTTTTTGGGGTCGGGAGCCGAAACTCCGAAAGTGATTTTTGCGACAGGTTTATTATCTTGGGCAGCAATTAGTCCGGTTGCTATGATGTTGGTTCCGCCAGGCAGTGTCGTTCTAAAATCTTTAACTTCTAACCCACCATTTTGGAATAGAAGGTGTAAGTTGCTTTCTTTAAGAACATCTCCGCCAAAAGCTAAATCTTTTGCTTTTAAAGTTAAATCAAGCTCGTGTTCAAAAGAACGGCTCCAGCCCAAAATTCGTGTCTGTAGTGCATCTGCCGTAGGGATTAAAGGACGAAAAGCATCAACATCTAATTTACTTAATAATAAGGACACATAAATGCGTGTTAACTTATTTTGAAGGTCAGGATAAGTAAATGTAACAGTCCCTGTTGAAGAGTTTTCTAACTCTTCTGTTCCATAACGTAAAGCAATGTCTTTAAATTCGGCTTTATCTTTTGAAAAAACGAAAGTGGATGTTCCTACGATTGGTTTTTCTAAACTTGATGGTAAATCTTTATAACCGATAGCATTTGTTAAAAAGCGTGATAATTGAGGAATATTAAAAGAAAAACCGCCTGTCATATCTGCGCTGCGTATTAAATTTTCGATTTTTCCGGAAAGGCCTAAAACAGCTTTACTTGCATCTGTTAAAGTCAGTTTGATATCTGTTGCTAAATTACCGGAAATTTTACCTGAACTTAAAACGACTTGAACAGGGGAATTATTCCAATCAAAACTACCTTTAAAGTTAAAGGGCCCGCTAATAGATTTACTTTCCAGTTGTCCGTTAACATTAGAGAGAGTCAATGTGAAGCCTGAAACGGCGCTTGCATAATGTAAAGTTCCTTTTTCAATGGATAGATTTTTAAATTGAGGTGGTAAATCCAAAATAGATTGTCCAATTAAATCATCAGATTGCCCTTGTTTTGAGCGCTCCATTAAAAAAGGGAAATCCCAGTTCGGAATACCATTTTTATCTCGTCCGACAAAAATTTCCGGGTCTTTTAACGTTACTTTTTCAATAATTAAAGGATTCTCGAATAAAGAGCCCCATTTAACGGAAGCATCAACTTGTTTGATAACAAGTAAATTAGGAGCTTCTAATCCGGCTTTATTTTTGACAACGACATCAGACATTGAGATAGTCGGTGTCGGAAACAGATGAATGGAAACAGTTCCGTTGACTGTCATATCTCGACCGGTTAATTCTTTTGTTGCTTCGATAATCTGTTCCTTATAGCTTTCTTCATCTAAAGTTGTATAAACAGCGAATAAAGCTCCTGCGGCCAAAGCAAAAAGAATAAGGATAAAAATAAGCAACTTTTTCATGAAAGGCTCCTTTTCAATATGATATATCATCTTGATGATAAAAGAGGATGTTTAACATTTCGTAAACAGCTTTTGTTAATCTTCCAATTTAATACGTAAAAATGTCATCAGTTCTTGTTCCAACGGTGTGTTTCCAAATCGTTCTTTTGCTGCCTCAATTGCACATTCAATTTCGCTATTTGTCGCATTTTCATAAAGAGTTTTTAAGTCTTTTTTTAAGGTTTCACATTCATCAGATGTTTGAAGTGAGCGTGTTTTAGGCGCGGCAGGTGGATGTGTTTGCATAAATTTTTGTGCATCTTCTATAAAACCCATTAATTTCTCCTTTTCCATAAAGTAGGTAAAAATAAAACAATAATTGTCATAAATTCTAAGCGACCTAATATCATGACAATAGATAAAACCCATTTTGCAATATTAGAAATTTCTGAAAAATTTTGATCAGGTCCTACAATAGAACCTATTCCCGGTCCGACATTGGCTAAACAGGTCAGTGTTGCAGAAAAAGAAGTTATAAAATCAAGTCCTGTTAGGGACAAGATTAAAGTAGAGACAGTTGCCGTTAAGAAAAAAATGGTTAAGAAAGCGATGATACTGATAAAAATGTTCTCAGTAATGGGTTTGTCGTTATAACGAGGAATAATAACGGCATGAGGTGTTAACATCATCTGTAAATGTTGTCGAAGAGCTTTAAATAAAATGTTAAAACGAAAAATTTTAATACCGCCGGCCGTTGAGCCCGTGCATCCGCCAATCATTGTTAAAAATAAGAAAAAAGCAATAAAGAATGGTCCCCAATTTGTATAGTTCTCATAAACAAAACCCGTTGTTGAGATAATAGAGACAACTTGAAATGCAAAGATTGTTAATGTGTCCCAAAAACTTTCAAAAAAAGGTAAGAATAAATACATGCCAATAGAAATCGGCAAGATTAAAAAGAATAACAAAAATAAAAATGTTTTCGCTTGAGTGTCATTGCGTACTTTCTCCCATTGCCTGTTAACCAGTGCCGAAATGAAAACAAAGGGTAATGAGCAAATTGTCATAAAGAATGTTAAAATCCATAAAATCGTATTATTTCCTTCAAAATGACCGATAGAAGTGTCATAAGTAGAAAAACCTCCGGTGGAAACGGTTGCCATCATGTGGGTTATAGCCTCAAAAGGTGTCATGCCGGCGACGAAAAGAAAAAAAGCACACAAGATTGAAAGAGATAAGTAAATTAAAATAATATTTTTCATTTTTATGGCGACCAACGGAGCATTTTTTCCTGAGTTATCCGAATTTTCTGTCGCAAAAAGTTGCATTCCTCCGATTTGAAGCATGGGTAAAATAGCAATTGCAAGAATGATAATGCCTAAACCGCCAATCCATTGCGTCATAGCTCGCCAGAGTAAAAACCCTTTTGAATAAGTTTCCAATCCTGTTAGAACTGTTGCTCCCGTTGAAGTAAATCCGGATACGCTTTCGAAAAAAGCATCTGTCAAGGAAATAGAGATATCAGAAAAATAAAATGGTAGTGCACAGCAAAAAGCAACACTGAACCAAACGGATGAGGTTAGTATGAACATTTCTTTCATGCGAGGCGCTTCTAACACAGACTGATAAAAGAGCAATGCTCCAAATGCACCACCCAATAAGGTTAGAACACCACAGCTGAAAAAAACTTCTGATGTTTCATCAGAGCCTGTTATCGAATCTATAAAGCCAGGGATAAACATCAAAGCGCCAAAAAACGCAATCATGACACAACAAACAAAGAAAATGAATCTTAAACGCATATTTTTTCCTTTTTTGTTCAGTTTATTTTTATGGCTTGAAAAAAGCAATCGAAAAGTATAAATTAAGTAAAAAAAGGGAAAAAAATGCCTGTTTATTTCGATGCTCACGCGCATTTGCAGAATATGGTTGATTTAAAAAAAGCTTTGCTAAAAGCAGAAACAGCTCAAATTCAGGGGATTATCTGCAATGCAACGCATGAAGATGATTGGGGAAAAGTAATAGAGCTTTCCAAGACTTATTCAAACATTCATGTTTGCTTGGGTGTTCATCCTTGGTTTTTGGGAAGTTTGAAAAAAGGTTGGGAAGCTCGATTAGAACGGTTATTGAAAGAAAATCCTTCTTATATGGTGGGGGAAATTGGGTTGGATAAAGTCCGAGCTGATCAGGATCCTGTTATTTCTTCTTTGGATAATCAAGAACGTGTGATGCGGATACAAATGGATTTAGCTGCTCAATATAATCGTCCGTTTCATATGCATTGTGTGCATGCTTGGGATAGGATTATGCACGTTTTAAAAAGAAATAAAAGACCGGATTTTTTTGTTTCACATGCTCATCATGGCAATATTCATTTAATTCCTGTTTTGGCAGAAATGGGTGCTTTTTTTAGTTATGCTTCTACTTTTGTTTCCCCCGAGAGAAAAAAAGTTAGGGCTTGCTTGGCTGCGACTCCTTTGGATAGGTTATTAGTGGAAAGTGATTGTCCGGATTTGTCTTCTGAACCGGCAGAAGTTCCTAAGCTCGTGAAGCATATGGCTGTTGTTTGTCAGCAAGATGAATCTGTTTTAATTAAAGCATTATATCAGAATGCGGAAAGGATATGTTATGGAAGATAGATTGATGAGGACACGTCAATTATTGGGAGACGAAAACGTAGCTAAATTACGTCGTTCTCGCGTGACTGTCGTAGGATGTGGTGCTGTCGGTAGTTTTGCAATTGAAGCGTTGGCCAGAGGTGGCATTGGACATTTAAAATTGATTGATTATGATGCTGTTGAATTAAGTAATATCAATCGTCAACTTTTTGCTTTGACTTCAACATTAGGACAAAGAAAAGTAGAAGTTGCTAAGTCGCGTGTCAAAGATATATCGTCTGATATTTTAGTCGATATCTTTGATGAAAAATTAACAAAAGATAATGTGGAAAAGTTGCTTAATGAAACAGATTTTGTCATTGATGCGATAGATGATATTGATGGAAAAATAGCGTTAATTGCTTTTTGTAAAGCACATCATATTCCGTTTATTTCATCAATGGGTGCAGCAAGACGGGTTGATATTTCTAAAATTACAATAGGTCGTATGGATAAAACCAGCGGTTGTCCGTTAGCGGCTCGAATGCGAAAAAAATTAAGAGCAGAAGAAATGGCCTTAGATTTTCCTTGCGTTTATTCGACAGAACAAACTTCAGATACGGTTGCTCCTGGTCGTGAAATGGGGAGCCTTGTGACAGTGACAGGTCTTTTTGGATTACTGTTGGCACATTTTGTTTTAAATAAATTGGTGGATTTGGAAATACACATTTAAATTATTCTGAATAAGAGCCATACATTCGCTGAAATATCTGTAAAAAAGAGTGTTAATTCTTGACATTTTAAGTGAAGTGAGTAAACTGTTCAAAAAAAGAACAAAAAGGAAACAGAATGACAGATCCATTTGATTTGGCAGATGCTTTTCTGTTGGAGGACGAGACAGGAAAAAAGCCAGAGAAAGACATTCCCTATATTGCGTCGTTGAATCCGGAGCAAAAAGAAGCTGTTTTAACAACAGAAGGTCCTGTTTTGGTTTTATCCGGAGCCGGAACAGGAAAGACGCGCGTGTTAACAACTCGATTGGCTTATATTATAGATCAGGGGTTGGCAAAACCATGGCAGTGTTTGGCGGTCACGTTTACAAATAAAGCTGCTCGAGAGATGCAAGCTCGTTTAGAAAATATGATAGGTTCTGATGCCGCTTCTGTTTGGCTGGGGACTTTCCATCGGTTAGGGTTGCGTATTTTAAGGCAACATTATTCTATTGTCGGATTAGAAAAAGATTTTATTATCTTAGGGACAGATGATCAAGAACGTCTTTTAAAGCAAATGATGCAGAATAATGGTGTAGATATCAAGCAATGGACACCGGCTGGTCTTTTATCTGTTATTCAAAGGTGGAAAGACAGAGGTTTGTCTCCTCAGATGGTGACGCCTAAAGAAGATACAGGCTTCATGTATGGTCGTGCATTAGGCTTTTATAAAATGTATCAAGATCGGTTAAAAGAATTGAACGCGGTTGATTTTGGAGATTTGCTTCTTTTGCCGTTAGAGATTTTTAAACTTCGTCCGGACATAGCAGGTTTTTATCAAAAGCAATTTAAATATATTTTAGTAGATGAATATCAGGATACAAATGTGGCGCAATATTTGTGGTTACGTCTTTTGGCTATGGGATCGAATAATCTGTGTTGCGTTGGAGATGATGATCAATCCATTTATTCTTGGCGAGGGGCAGAGGTCGAAAATATTCTGAGATTTACCAAAGATTTTCCGAATGCCAAAGTTATTCGTTTGGAAAGTAATTATCGTTCGACGGAACATATTTTGGGGGCCGCATCGGCTCTGATTGCGAACAATGAAGAACGTTTAGGAAAAACATTGCGGGTTGCTCCGGGAAGAGACGGGAGTGGAGAAAAGATACAAGTGAAAGGCTATTGGAATGGTAAGGATGAAGCTGAGCAAATAGTGGCGGTTATTGAAGATGAAATGCGTAAAAAAGAACCTTTGTCAGAGATAGCTGTTTTAGTTCGAGCCGGTTTCCAAACGCGAGAGTTTGAAGAGGCTTTAATCAGAGCCGGTATTCCCTATCAGGTGATTGGGGATTTTAAATTCTATGAACGTGAAGAAATTAAAGATGCCGTTTCTTATTTGCGCCTTTTAGCTAATCAAAATGATGATTTGGCTTTTCAGAGAATTGTCAATAAGCCGCGAAGAGGTGTCGGGGCAGCTGCTTTAGAGGCTTTGCAAAATGAAGCTAAAGCTCTTCACTCTTCTTTGTTTTATGCGATTGAAACAGCTCCCTTAAAGGGACAGGCAAAAGCAGCATTAACTTTGTTTAAGGATCATGTGTTGCGTTGGAAAGAAGCTTTACAGACTTTGCCTTTATCAAAAGTGACCTCTATGGTTTTAGAAGAATCCGGTTATTATCAAATGTGGAAAACGGACAAGTCGATTGAAGCGGAAGGACGGTTGGAAAACTTAAAAGAATTATTGAATGTGATGAACGGAGAATTTCAAACATTGGATGCTTTTATTGAACATGCCAGCTTAGTTATGGATACGGATAAAGAAGTAGAGCAAGATTTATTGACAGTGATGACTTTGCATGCTTCTAAAGGTTTGGAATTTGATGAAGTGTTTTTGCCTGGTTGGGAAGAGGGATTGTTTCCACATAGCCGCTCTTTGGAAGAAGGGGGAAAAGAGGCGTTGGAGGAAGAACGTCGTCTTGCTTATGTTGGGATGACGCGGGCGCGTAAAAAAGCTTTTATTTCTTTTGCTTCTAATCGTCGGGTGTATGGTCAATGGCAAAATTCTCTTCCTTCACGATTTATTGATGAGCTTCCGCCGGAGCATATTCAAATGACATCTGAACGAGGATTAAAACGAAGCACTTGGTCAACAAAGCCGAGCTATCAATCTTGGCAAGAAGAAACTTATGAATGGGGACGTTCGAATTCTTCATGGCAAGAAGAGGAAAGTTCTGAAATTCCTCCCAGCTTTGTGTGGGGACAAACAAGTTCTAAAAAAAGAATAGGCAAGCGTGTTTTTCACGAAAAATTCGGCTATGGAACCGTTTTAGCTGAAGAGGGTGAAAAATTAGAGGTCAGCTTTGATCGTTTGGGGCGTAAAAAAATTTTAGCCCGTTTCGTGAGCGAAGTTTAACTTGCGTTTTTTTTGTTTATTGTTTATTGTAAAAAATATTTAAATCAGAAGGAGAAACAAATGAAAAAATGGATTATTTTGCTCGTCTTCGTCGTGCTGATCGGTTGGGCCGTTTCAAAAGTTATTTCTGTTTTAAATACCGGTGTTCAAATGGATGAAAGTGTTAATGCTTCATGGTCACAGGTATTAAACAATTATCAACGTCGTTCGGATTTAATTCCAAACTTGGTTGCAACGGTCAAAGGATATGCAGAACATGAAAGTGAAACATTGGAAGCTGTTATTGCGGCGCGAGCACGAGCAACACAGGTAACGGTCGATTCTGATTTATTGAATAATCCGTCTGCAATGCAGGCTTTTAACAGTGCTCAGACGGAATTGGGCAGCGCTTTGGCTCGTTTGATGGCTGTGTCAGAGCGTTATCCGGATTTAAAAGCGAACGAGAATTTTTTATCGCTTCAATCTCAGTTAGAAGGAACTGAAAATAGGATTGCGGTTGCTCGTAAGGATTTTATTGAATCTGTTCAATCGTTTAATGTTTTCTATCGGACAATTCCCAATAATTGGATTTTGAGAATGTTTAGTCATTTGGGACCTAAAGAGAACTTTATGATTTCAGAAGAGGCTCAACAAGTTCCTGTTGTTGAGTTTACTAAATGATAAAAAAGTTTTGTTTCTGTCTTGCTTTCGTGGCGACGCTCTTTTTCGGGGAAGCCTCATATGCTGTGAGTTTCCCGAAATTAACAGGACAAGTTGTTGATGCCGCACATATTTTAACGCCTGAGACGGTTAATCAGATACATCAGATTTTGCCGGCGTCTGAACAAATTGTTGTTGTGACAGTTCCTTCTTTGGAGGGGGTGTCGATAGAGGAATATGGATATCAATTAGGACGTTATTGGGGAATCGGAGATAAAGATAAAGACGATGGTGTCCTATTGTTAGTCGCACCGAATGAACGATTGGTTCGTATTGAGGTGGGATATGGTCGAGAGTCCATTTTAACAGATGCTTTTTCATCAATGATTATTCAGAATATGATTATTCCTGAGTTTAAAAAAGGAGATATGAATGCCGGTATTTTAAAAGGAGTTGACGGAATTTTATCTGTATTAAACAGTAAAAAGTCAATTTCTTTAAAAAACGGAAAAGTGGTTTCTTCGGCTTCTGGTCTTATAAATAACTTAAAAATAGAAGAAAGTCCTTTTGAGCCTTTTTTGTTTTTTGGCTTTTTTATCGTGATGGGTATTTTAATTTACTATGCTAATAAAATTAACCCGTCTAAAACAGATTCTTCAGAAAAAAAATCTCGACGTAATCGGTTTAAAGATGATGATTTCTGGAATAATCATGGTTCTCACGGCGGTGGAAGCTTTGGTGGTGGAGGTTTCCATGGCGGAGGTGGAAACTTCGGCGGCGGCGGTGCTTCCGGTAAATGGTAAAGCAAGAGATTATTGTTCATTTCTTTTTGTCAGTAATAAAATTTGATTAAACAAACATCAAACTATGATGCTTTTTCTTTATTTTATTCTTGTCATTTACAGAAAAAACGCATAGATTAAAAACAGGAAAAACAGAACGAAAGTATCACATATGGCTTTATTTGAACGTAAGATAGGATTGCGCTATCTTAGAAGTCGCAAGCGCACAGGATTTGTTTCGGTCATCGCAGGCTTTTCTTTTTTGGGAATTATGCTGGGTGTCGCAACATTGATTGTTGTTATGAGCGTGATGAATGGTTTTCGAGATGAATTGATGGGACGTATCTTAGGAATTAATGGTCACATGGCCATTTATCCATCTTGGGGACCGACGTTGCAAATGGATGATAAGATGCTGAACGAGCTTCAAAAAGTCCAAGGTATCGTTGCTGTAATGCCTATTTTAGAAGGTCAAGTAATGGTATCCAGCAATGCGCATTCTCAAGGTGCTTTATTGCGAGGTATTCGTCCGGAGGATTTCAAAAATCGCTCTTTGCTAACGGCAGGATTTGAAGGAAATTTAGCTGATTTTAAAGATGCTTCTATTATTATTGGATATCGTTTGGCTATGAAAATGGGTGTTCTGCCAGGGGATAAACTTAATTTAATTTCTCCGAATGGAAATGTGACCGCTTTTGGAACCATGCCTCGTATGAAATCTTACAAAGTCATAGGCACTTTTGATACAGGAATGTATGAATATGATGCGAATTTTATTTTTATGCCTATGTCAGAAGCACAAAAATATTTGATGAATGAAGGAAAGATTTCACAAATTGAATTGTTTGTTAATCAAATGGAACATTTGCCTTTTGTGATGGAAGAGGTAAAAGATAAGCTACCGCCCTCAGTAACACTGTTAGATTGGAAACATTCTAATTCCGCGTTTTTTAATGCAATTGAAGTTGAACGCAATGTGATGTTTTTAATTTTAACGCTGATTATTATTGTGGCAGCATTTAATATTATTTCTGGTTTGATTATGCTGGTAAAAGACAAGAGTAAAGATATTGCTATTTTAAGAACAATGGGTGCCAGTCGACGTTCTATTATGGGTATTTTTCTAATTGATGGTTTATTCGTTGGGGTTGTCGGAACTCTGGCTGGGTTGGGTGTTGGATTGTTAATTTGTTTGAATATTGAATCCATTCGGCAGTTTTTGGGACGACTGGCAGGACAAGATTTGTTTTCGGCAGAGATTTATTTCTTATCTCAATTACCAAGTAAAACAGATCCGATGGAGGTTTTGGCTGTGACAGGAATGGCTTTGGGATTGTCTTTTTTGGCAACATTGTATCCATCTTATAAAGCCTCTAAAACAGATCCGGTTGAAGCACTGAGATATGAATAGGGAAGCGCAATGAAAAAAGTATTTCTTCTTCTTTCCCTTTGCTTGTTTACCTTTTCAGTTTGGGCAGATTTAGATCGTCAACTATGTCCTCCAGAAAAGCCGCTTCAAGATAAAAACGGTTGGTGCTATACGTGTGATAATCCATACGCTTTTGATGTTTCTCCAATAGAATGCGCTAAATGTAAAAATCGCGTAATAAATGCTTTCAGAAAGTGTGCCGTTAGAATATGTCCGGTTGATCAACCGATACAAGATAACAGCGGTTTTTGTTATGGCTGTTATCGAGATTTCCCGATTGAAGCTTCCTTTGAAGAATGTAGCAAATGTCCGAATAGAGAGATGAAACACAATATGTGTGCTTTGAAAGCCTGTCCTAAAGAAAAACCCTTGCAGAGTATCTATGGCTATTGCTATCCTTGTATTGGTGAAGATTTGACAAATGTAGAAGTGACGCAAGATGAATGTCAAAAATGTTCTAATCGGTCTTTTGAAAATGGACGATGTGTTTTGAAGGAAATTCAAGAATGACAGAAACAGTATTAAAACTTCAACAGATTAAACGTTGGTTCGGAGATGGAGATAAACGACTTCATGTTTTAAAAGGTGTTGATTTAGAAATAAAAAAAGGTGAAATTGTCGCTCTTGTTGGACCGTCTGGTTCTGGGAAATCCACACTTTTGTATGTGACGGGATTGCTGGATCAGCCAAGCGCAGGTGAAATATATTTAGCGGGTCAAAAATGCTCAAAGATGAAAGAAAAAGAACGGACATTGATGCGGCGAAAATATTTGGGCTTTGTTTATCAAAGTCACTTATTATTGCCGGATTTTTCTGCTCTTGAAAATGTGATGATGCCTCAGTTGATAGGAGGGATTTCACCTTCTGAAGCAAAAGAAAAAGGATTATGGCTTTTAGAAAAAATGGGTTTAAAAGCACGTGCCAAACATCGCCCCGGCGAATTATCCGGAGGAGAACAACAACGTGTTGCAATAGCTAGAGCGTTAGCAAACGGTCCCCATTTGTTGTTGGCGGATGAACCAACCGGTAATTTAGATCCTAAAACATCTGAAAAAGTTTTTATTGAGTTATTAAATTTAGTTCGAGAAACAGGATTATCTGCATTAATAGCAACGCATAATCCTGATTTGGCAAGTCAAATGGATCGCCGTGTTCGTTTGGAAAATGGTGTGTTGGTGGAGGAAGTATGAAAAAGTTATTTTTTTTATTTATTCTGTTATTGTCTGTCGGTGTTTCTGCTAAAGAAGTGGTTTGTTCAGATGAACGTCCTATGAAGGTTTCTCGTTTGTGTGGATATCAGGGAAGGTTATATTATGTGCTTTCCGGAAATTGTCTTTTGGATGCGTGTGTTTCTTGTGACACGCCGACAGTTTATATGACAACGGCAGAAGAATGTGCAAAATGTCCTAATCGTTTACTGCGAGAAGAAGTGAACGGAAAAGGACTTTGCGGTTTGAAAGAATGTCCTGATGATTTTCCATTGTCTGATTTAGGAATCTGTTCTTCATGTGATATACAATCCGCAACAAAAAGTTCGCCGGAGGAATGTGCTAGATGCCCAAATCGAGAGATGCGGACGTATAAGAATAATTCTGGAGAAGAACGATCCGTTTGTGTTTTAAAAACGTGCCCAGATAATGCGCCGGTTCGTAGTAAATTTATGGATTGTGTTCCGTGTGAGGGAGCTTCTGATAATTTTGAAACTTTTACGAAAGAAGAGTGTGAAACCTGTGACTATCTGGCACGATGGGAAGATGGTGTTTGTCGTGGTATTTGTCCGACCATTTTGACAGATAAAGATTTTTCTGAAAAGTGCAATATGTGTTTTTCTGATAAAAACGCAGCCGCAGCGAATGATTGTCGTTTATGCGTTCGTCGTGATGGGTCTGGTTATTGCCAAATGAAAAAATAACAGAGTAGCTCTCTTGCTATAAAAAGGGGAATCCGCTATAATATCACAAAAACGGAATAAAATAATATGACTCCTGAATTTATCCATTTGCGTGTTCATACCGCTTACTCTTTATTAGAAGGTGCTATGAAAGTACCTAAAGTTGTTGAAGCCGCTGTCAAAAATAATATGCCGGCAGTTGCGATTACGGATACAAGTAATTTATTCGGTGGTATGGATTTTTCTTTTGCCTGTGCTGGCGCTGGTGTGCAGCCGATTTTAGGAACACAATTTTTTTTAAAACTAGACCAAGAAGCTTCTCATCTTTTGACAGCAAAAGAAGAATTAAATCCGCCTATGGATAAAATTGTTTTATTGGTTCAGAATGAAAAAGGCTATAAAAATCTTCTTAAGTTATTTAATGTCTATTATTTAGCTCCAGGGAAAGATGTTCCTCATATTACGTTGGATGAATTATCTCAACATGCAGAGGGATTGATTTGCTTGACAGGTGGCGTAGAAGGTCCTTTAGGCCGATTGATACTGGAGAATAAAAAAAATAAAGCGGAAGAGGTCTTACGCCGTTTAGATGAAATTTATCATAATCATCTTTATGTGGAGATACAACGCCATGGTTTACCTTCAGAGCAACAAACGGAAGATGCTATGGTCGAGATGGCGTATGCTCAGAATATTCCGCTTGTCGCCACAAATGAAGTTTTTTTTGCAACGCCGGATATGTATGAAGCCCATGATGCGCTGTTATGTATTGGCACAAAGACTTATGTTGATCAAACAGATCGTCGTAAAGTAACACCTGAACATTATTTTAAAACGGCGGACGAGATGAAGCAATTGTTTTCGGATTTGCCGGAAGCAATACAGAACACAGTCCAAATTGCAAAACGTTGCGGTTTTATGGTGACAAAGCAAAAACCAGCCTTTCCGATGTATGATTGTGGAGGCATGACGGAAGACGCTTTATTGCGTAAAAAAGCTGAAGAAGGTTTGGCAATGCGCATGAAAAATCGTCCGGATGAATTTGAAAAATATAACGCACGTCTTCAATATGAGCTGGATGTTATTTGCCAGATGAAATTTCCTGGTTATTTTTTAATTGTTTCCGATTTTATTCAATGGTCTAAAGCACATAATATTCCTGTTGGACCGGGACGAGGTTCCGGAGCCGGTTCGGTCGTTGCATGGGCTTTAACGATTACGGATATTGATCCTTTGAAATTTAACTTACTGTTTGAACGTTTTTTAAATCCGGAACGTGTTAATATGCCTGATTTTGACGTGGACTTTTGTCAGGAACGTCGAGGAGAGAGTATTCGATATGTTCAGGAAAAGTATGGATTTGATCATGTGGCACAAATTATTACTTTTGGTCAGCTGCAAACAAAAGCGGTCATGCGAGATGTCGGACGCGTTTTGCAAGTTCCTTATCCAGTTGTCGATAGATTATGTAAATTAGTTCCTTCGGGGCTGGATGAAAAAGGGCATCCTTATTCTTTAAAACAAACTTTGGAGATAGAGCCGGCTTTTCAGGTAGAGGCAGAAAGGGAGCCTCAAATTAAACGATTGTTGGAAATCGCTTTGCAATTAGAGGGACTTTATCGCAATACATCGACACACGCAGCCGGAGTAGTGATAGGTCGTTATCCTTTGGATGAGATTTTACCGGTTTATAAAGATCCATCTTCAGACATGCCTGTGACGCAGTATAATATGAAGTTTGTTGAAGATGCGAGTTTGATTAAATTTGATTTTTTGGGCTTGAAAACATTAACGGTTCTTGCAAAGACAATGGATTTATTAAAAGCTCGAGGTATTTCTTTTGATCTATCCGCTATTCCTTTAGATGATAAGGATACTTTTAAGCTATTATGTGACGCCGATACATCAGGTGTTTTCCAACTTGAAAGTGCCGGTATGCGCAAAATTTTAAAAGATTTGGCGCCGGATAAGATTGAAGATATTGTTGCTATCGTGGCTTTGTATCGTCCCGGTCCGATGGGGAATATACCTTCTTATATTGCTCGTAAGCACGGGCAGGAACAACCCGACTATTTGCATCCATTGTTAGAGGATATTTTAAAAGAAACTTACGGTATTATGATTTATCAAGAGCAAGTTATGCAAATTGCTCAGGTTTTAGCTGGTTTTAGTTTGGGTTCCGCTGATTTGTTGCGTCGAGCTATGGGTAAAAAGAAATTTGATGTGATGCAACAACAGAAAAAAGTCTTTATTGAAGGAGCTAAAGCAAAAGGTGTTTCAGAACAAAAAGCAACGGAAATTTTCGATTTAATGGAAAAATTCGCCAGTTATGGTTTTAATAAATCTCATGCGGCAGCTTATGCCTTTGTTTCATATCAAACGGCCTATTTGAAAGCACATTATCCGGTCGAGTTTATGGCGGCTACGATGACATTGGATAAAATTGATACGGATAAATTGGGCTTTTTCAAAAGAGAAATTTCTAAAATGGGTATTTCGATTTTGCCTCCGGATGTCAATCAGTCTGAAGTCAATTTTTCTGTTGAGAATGGTTCTATCCGATATGCTTTATCTGCCATTAAAAATGTCGGAGAAGGTGCGATGGAGGCTCTTGTCGAAGAACGCCGTAAAAACGGTCCATATCGTTCTTTGCAAGATTTTATTTCTCGAAGTGATGGTCAGGTGATGAATAAACGTTGTTTTGAAAATCTGATAAAATCCGGAGCATTAGATTGTTTAGAAAAAAACAGAGGTAAAGTTTTTCATAATATGGAGCGACTTAGTCAGCATTCAGTCAGTATTGCACAACAAAAGAGAAGTGCACAAATTTCTCTGTTTGGAGGAGACGGAAGCTATAATGAGATTAAATTAGAAGAAGTTCCTGATTTCCCTTCGATGGAAAAATTAGAAATGGAAGCACAAGCAATCGGTTTTTATCTGTCTGCTCATCCGTTAGACGCATTTGAAAGTAGTTTTGAACGATTGCGTATTCAATCTTCTCCGGAAGTGATGACTTTGGTTAATCGCGTTGGTTCGGCTCATGTTCGGTTGGCTGGAATTGTCAATGAAATGCGTGAACGAATTAGCCAAAAATCAGGACATAAATTTGCTTTTATTACGGCTTCGGATACTTCCGGGACCTTTGAGATGATGTGTTTTTCGGAGACATTAGCACAAAATCGAGAGGTGTTAAAATCAGGTCAACCTCTTATTTTTTCGGTTCAGGCAGAGAAAAAAGAAGAAGAGATACGTATGATTGTTCAGGGCGTTGAATTATTAAATGATGCTATTGCAAAAGTGAGTGATCAGATTATGATTTATTTTGATACGCCATTATGTTTGAAGGGAATTCGTGAGATTTTAGCTTCAGATAAGAAAGGTCGCGGACGTGTATTCCTTATTCCTCATGTCAATGAATGGGACGTAGAAGTTCTGTTAGAGGGGAGATATCAACTTTCTCCCGAAACTGTGGCCGCTTTGCGAGCATTGCCGGGTATTATAGAAATTCGTCAAATTTAAGCGCTTTTCCCCAACATTTTAGAGATAAAATGTTTAACAAGTTGAAATTTTTGATTGCTTTGTAATGTTTCCCGCAACCCAGATGGAAGTTTTAATAGTTTATCCACTTCTGGTGTTCGTTCCATAAAATGACCATTGATGTTGACTAATTTGCGTGTGGAAAGAACTTTTTCTCCTCTTTTATCAAAAGTTCGTTCAATCATTGTTTGAAAACCTTCTTCATTTGGATGCTGAGGGTTTGGTAATCGTTTAAAAAGATGTTCTTTCGTTCGCGTTTGTGTTTCTGGATCATAGTGAGTGGAACGTATTTTTTCACCATTGTTAAATTCTTGTTTTTTTGTGCGTTTAAATGTTTTTCCATTATCATCAGTTGTGTAGGTTTCAATAAAATTTTTTCCATTTTTTTCTGGAGAAACACGCATCATTTCATAAGGAGTTTTTTCATCTAAAGAGTATTTAAAATAATTCGTGTACAGTAAATTTCCATTTTCGTCAAAATGTTCTGTGCTTTCTTTACGACCTAGAGCATCATTATGACTTACCCGAGTTGTTTTTTTTGCTTTTTCCAAAGAGAGATTGATTTGTCGAGAAGGTGTTTTTTTCTCGTGAAAATCCGGATTTTGGACAGTTTTAAAATTTCCTTTTGCATCATACAATGTCGTTGTTTTTATTTTTAATGTGCCGTCACTATCACGATCATATTTTGTTTCAGAGACTAAACGATCGTTTTTAAATGTTTTATCTGTTGCTATATCACCATTTGGTTTGTAAGAGGTGTGTTGGATTAATTGGCGCACACCATTTTTAATTTCATAATAAAAATGGTCTATAGTTCCATTGTCATTTTGAATTTTTTTAAAACCATTTGTTTCTTCTAAAACTTTAACCATGAGTAATTCTCCTCTTACTTAACCATATTTTTATTATAATTAAAAAGTGGAGAAAAGTCAAAAGAAAAGCCCTTGACAATATATCATTAAGTGGTAAGTTATATTTAACGTGACTTTATCAGATATTACAAATCCATTTGGAGATTTAACATGAATCGCTTTATTCATCTTTTTTCTCAAAAATATTACCAAATCTTCCATAGGAAAACACAAACCGGCCGTAGCATGATAGAGATGCTGGGCGTACTGGTTATTATAGGCGTATTGAGCGTAGCGGCATTATTTGGATTTACCTATGCGATGAACAAGTATAAAGCGAACGAGACGATTCATGATGTGATGTTACGTGCCTCGAATGTCCCG